>NZ_ANPF01000016.1:0-27561 GCF_000328325.1 Halobacillus sp. BAB-2008
TTTGTCTTGCTCATTTTGCACACCGAATGTGCTTGTTTGAATTCTCTCTATATAATAGAAAGAATGTTTGACGTACTGGTTGGTTCGTTCAGTTTTCAAAGATCGAATTACGTTGTCCGCTCTGTTCGGAGCGACTTTATTATCTTATCATCGAATGTTGTTTGTGTCAACAACTTTTTCAATGTTTTGTTTGATGTCGTTTTGGCGACAAGTAATAATTTATCATGCCTGCCTTGTTTCGTCAACAACTTTTTTCAATGTTTTTAAAATTGATTTTTCGTTGTTGTTTTCCCGACAACGTTTAATAATATAGCACATAATTCAAAAGGATGGCAATAGCTTTTTTGAAATTTCATCAAAAAACTGTAATGATCGCACGAAATAAGAAAAGCCCTTTAATAGAAGGGCTCTTAGACTAGTTGTGTTTTTTCTTCCTGGGCATATATTGCATACATTCCTGTCTTGTGGCAAACCGACGAAAGATTTGAAACAGAACTTCATACCGGTCCTCCATCGCTCTCTTAAGTCCTTGATCAATACGGTGATCGCCAAGATCGAATATGATCTCATCCATTTCCCGCTTCAATAAATATTCAATCTCCCGTTTCTCTTGTTCATCAATCATTAGACCGTGCATGCAGAAACCTCCCTATTAGCAACTCTCTTTATTTTTACCCCTTTTTCATTACTTTTAGCATAGGTTGTCCTTTTTTTCATATGTATAGAACATATTGGAAGGAAGGAGATACCTGCAATGAGCTTCTACACATGGAAAGCAGAACGTCTCAAACGTTATGGAATCGTTGTTGTCCTTGCTCTGTTCTGCGCCCTTCTGCTTTGGGTCGGGCAATGGAGCCAACTTGCTGTGTTTTCCAACAAAGGGGAGGCACGAGCCTTAACTCAAGGGAGTGAAGAACAGTCCCATGTTGCTTTGACTTTCAACATCAGCTGGGGTACGGATAAAGTGCACGACATACTGGAACAATTGAAGGCGCACGAGGTACAGGCCACCTTCTTCTTAAGTGGAGAATGGGCGGAAAGGCATCCCGACATCGTTGCAGAAATCCAAGAAGGAAAACACGAAATCGGAATGATGGGCTACACCTATGAGAGTTACGTGGAAAAGGAACCTGAACAAGTAACATCCGATCTCCAACAAGCAGATGCGGTCTTTGAAAAGCTTGGGTTGGGCGAAGTAAAATGGATCCGTCCCCCGCACGGCCACATAGATAAAGAAGTTCTATCTTTAATTGAGAAATCGGGAATGCAGGCCGTTCAATGGAGTCTAAACCCAAGGGATTGGGAGAACCCGGGAACGAACGCAATCATTGATCAAGTTCTAAAGGAAAGTTCTAAAGGAGATATTATCCTTCTGCACGCTTCCGATTCCGTCAAACAGACACCGAAAGCGCTGGAAGTAATACTTCCGGGGTTAAAGCAAAAGGGCCTTAAATTTGTAAGTATCACCGAAATGGTCAGCGGCGGAGAATCAGAAACGACTCAGGTGGAATAAAAGAAGGCCGCTGGATGAACAGCGGCCCTCTTTCATTAAGACATATTCTCATCCGTGCTGCGTGTTAAACGGTGCAACAGCAGAAGTTGATAGGCATTACAGACGAATAGCGGAAAAATCATAAGCCATATATAATCCTTCCCCCCTGCATTTAATGCCGGCACCCATTCAATGGAGGTCACGACTACCATAAAGAACAAACCAGGTATGAAAGCCGTACGGTTTGTCTCTTTTGCTTTAATATACGCAATAATTGCTCCGGCAGTAAATAACCCTGCAGCCGTGCCTATGTAAAACCAAATCGAATCACCTGAATCCGACCCCTGGTAGCGGAAATATACCAGGTCAAATAATGTAAACGCAATCAAAAATACTTGCGCCGGAACCCATAAACTACGGAAGAAGCCTTTACCGAATTGGTTGACCGTCAAGTATGCAAAGAAGCCCATTTGACTGATAACACTGAATATAAACCCGAGTCCACTGAAAAACAACAGCAAACCGAACAACTCAAACAGCTGAAAAGGCTGAAGTACCTCTGCATAAGATTCCCTCTTGATCAAGAAGCTAAGGAGAAGCGTTAACCCTCCACCAATCATTAAAGTCGTAAAAAATAACCGGACCCACTTGCGACTATTCACTAAATGATCCCCCTATATCAAGTCATTTCCAAATTCATTCTATCATGAAAAACCTCCATTTTTGCCCAGCCGCATAAAAATAGTCGAAAAGTAAATAGTAAACACAAGGAGAACTTATGAAAGGGGACATTCCTTATGTCCAGACTCCGCATTTTGTGTACCGTCCTGCTTCTCTCTGTTCTGGCCGCTTGCAGCGGTGCTTCCGGAGCGAGCGAACAGGCGGATTATGACACAACCAAGAAAATGATGGTTGATATATTGAAGTCTGATGACGGTAAAAAAGCGATGCAGGAAGTACTTTCTGATGAAAAGATGCAGCAGTCTATGGCACTCGATTCGGAGGTTGTATCGAAAGCTGTTCAACAGACACTTGTTTCAGAAGAAGGAAAAGCCTTCTGGAGCAAATTGTTTTCCGACCCTAAATTCGTTCAGGAATTCAGCAAAGTCCTTGAAGAACAGCAGAAGGATTTAATGAAAGGTCTAATGAAGGACCCGGAATACCAAAAGCTGATGATCGAGCTTTATAAGAACCCTGAAATGATGGATCAAATGGTTACCGTCATGGAAGGACAGAAATTCCGTGAGCATTTGCAGAAAACAATAGAGGAAACCATCAACAGTCCGGTTTTCCAAGCGAAAATGAGCGATACGCTGTTGAAAGCTGCTGAGAAGATGAAGAGCGAAGAATCGGCCGGGTCTTCCGGATCCGGGTCTTCAGGTCAGGAGCAAAGCGGTCAAACCGAAGGCGAGAAGCAAAGTGAAGATAATTCGCAGTCCTCGTCTTAACGCAGTAAAAACCACACGACCTGTTAGGTCGTGTGGTTTTTCTGTTAATACTTATCGATTACTTTAGCAGCCATATTCCGATAAATCATACCGATTGGATGATCTGTTTGGTACACAGAAGGTGCAAATACATCTTCTTCTTCGTACGGCTGTTGAAGTGGTATGTGGCCAAGAACAGCTGTTTGCAGCGTTTCTGCCAGCTTAACCCCGCCTCCACGTCCGAAGACGAATTCTTTATTTCCGGTTTCTTTGCTTTCAAAGTACGCCATATTCTCGACGACTCCTAATATTTCATGCTCTGTCTTCAATGCCATCTGCCCTGCACGAGCAGCAACGAAAGCTGCAGTCGGGTGCGGTGTCGTTACAATAATCTCCTTAGAGGAAGGAAGCAGCGCGTGTACATCAAGCGCAACATCCCCGGTTCCAGGCGGAAGATCGAGAAGCAAGTAATCCAGATCGCCCCACTCTACCTCTTTAAAGAAGCTTGTAAGCATTTTACCAAGCATCGGACCACGCCAGATGATCGGAGAGTTATCTTCAACGAAGAATCCCATGGACACGACTTTGACGCCGAAGCGTTCAACCGGGATGATTTTTTCCCCGCGGACGACCGGGCGTTCTTCCACACCCATCATATCAGGAACGCTGAAACCATATATATCAGCATCGATAATCCCGACTTTTTTCCCGAGACGAGCCAGTGCGACAGCGAGGTTGACAGTAACTGTCGATTTCCCGACGCCGCCTTTTCCGCTGGCAACGGAAATGAACTTCGTGTCCGCATCATTTCCCAGTAGGGACTGCTCTTTTGCTTTTTCCGCTTCCGGCTGGAATCTGTTCAGTACCTCTTCCGGCAGCTGATCGAATCGGAGGCCGACAGTTGCCGCGCCTTCTTTCTTCAAAGCGTTGACGATCTGCTGCTGCAGCTCCATCTGTTCAGCGGTATTCGTCTTGCCGATTAACAGCTTGACGCTGACGTGGTTCTTTTCTTCTTTAATTTTTATTTCTTCGACTCCACCGGTTTCTTCCAGCGTTTTATGTAAAAACGGATCTTCGATTGAGTGAAGGACTTCGAGTACTTTTTCTTGAGTCAACAAACCGTTTCACCATCCCTTAAAAAATGTTTCCTGTTGTTAGTATAACATATGTGAAACGCTTTCTAAGGGATTTGCCTATATCAGTCAGGAGAAGGATATTCACGTTCCGTCACGAACCGGAGCACACCTTGGTAGACAGATGCAGCCACCTTTCTCTGATAGTCTTCCGTCTTTAACAGTTCCCGCTCTTGTTCATTGGACAAGAAGCCCGCCTCTACCAGTGCCCCCGGTGCTTCTATGTGCTTTAAAATGTAAATGTTGGTTAACCCCATAGCTTCTCTCGTCGTATTACCGATATTCGAACGGATTTCGTCCTGAATAAATTTCGCTAATTGTTCACTCTCTGAAACGTCCGGATTATAGAAGGTTTGTGCACCTTTCCATTTGGGGGAAGGAATAGCATTCAAATGTAAGCTCAAATAAAAGTCCGCTTCTTTATCCTTTACAAATTGTACCCGCTTCTTAATATCCTCCGCTTTCCTTCGCGATAAACTTCCGGCCGCTTCTGAGGATAAATCCTCATCATCATACCTTGTCAAATAGACGATGGCACCTGCTTGCTGCAGATAATCACGGACGTATTCCGCCAGCCGGAGGGTAATTTCTTTTTCCTGTGTCCCATCTGTCCCCTCTGCTCCTCCGTCCGGTCCCCCGTGGCCCGGATCAAGGACGACCACTTTGCCAGACAGTGGAGAAGACCAGACTGTCCAAGCATCCTTCGCTTCCTGCAGCGGATAGGAAACGGCACAGACAAGAATAACGATCCCTGCCAACCAAAAAAATGTCTTCATTCTTCGTATCATTGCGCTCTCACTCCCTTGTACTCCTCCCTACATCAACTATATGGGACGAGAACAGGGATTATGTAAAGGAAGCAAATAAAGCCGGAGATACAGACTCCCACATAAATGTGAAGTACCACCTGAACCTCAAAATCCCTTTCCTCAATAAACAGCAAAAGGACCGCAGGAAGCGGCCCTTTTCATTTAAGGTTGTCCATCCGGATGGAAAAGCACCTTAATAAACGATTGATCACTGCTATTCTCAATGAGATGTTCAAATAAGAGCGGCCCTTCTTCGAGTGCGAGACGATGAGAGATAAGCGGTTTAACGTTCAACTGCCCTGTCTGCATATAGTGCAGGGTAGCATCCCATTCTTTCCCGGGAAAAGGACTGGAAATGGCGTTCCAGGATCCGATCACTTTCAGCTCATTCCGGACAATCTTTTCAAAATAAAACCGCTTCAGCTCTACATCGGCATAGGGAATTCCCATATAGAGAACCTCTCCTCCTTTTTTCGGAAGAGCAAGAACCTGTTCAGAAGTTATTGGAGAACCGGCACATTCTACAGCAAGATCGACACCTTGCCCGCCTGTCCAATCAGCTGTTTGTTCGTGAGCAACCGCGTTTCTTGAATGGACTACTTCATCCGCTCCTACGCGTTTCGCAACGGCAAGCTTCTGATCATCAATATCAATCGCAATCACTTTAGCTGCTCCAAATATCTTCGCCCATTGTATTGCAAGCAGACCAATACTCCCACATCCTACGACAGCCACACTTGATCCGGGCTGAAGACTGGTTCTGTAGAAACCATGAGCCACAACAGATGAGGGTTCAATCATTGCAGCGGCATCATAATCGACTCCCTCAGGAAGGGGAAGGACATTAGAAGCAGGAAGTGTTACATATTCGGCATATGCTCCTGGATGCCGGGCCCCTATGAGAGTCAAATGCTCGCATTGGCTCAAGTCGCCCTTCAAACAGCTGACACATTCCCCGCAGCAGAAAGTCGGACAAGCTGCCACACGGTCTCCGGGAACCATAGTATTGACATCACTGCCCACTTCCACCACTTCCCCTGCAAACTCATGACCGAACGTCATTCCTTCTACATAAGGACCCAGCTTCTTATATCTTGATATATCAGATCCGCATACGCCTACAGCCTTTACTTTAATGACGACGTGATCTTCCCTGTTCAATACTGGAGCAGGCCTCTCTTCATATCGGATATCCTGGGTTCCATAAAGATTCAAGGTTTTCATTGGAGTCACCTTTTTCATCTATAGATTTTCCGTTTTTTCTACGGATCTGGACGGCCGCTTCTTCCTTACTTGCCAAACAGCTGCCGCAACGATGAGCGTGTTAAAGATCATTTGATGCTCGAAGTAGACGTCGCCGACCGACCGCATCGGGCCCAGCATAAAATCCAGCCATGCATCGACCATTGCATCCCCCACCTTTCTTCCTTAATCAACCGGCGTCAGAAGAACCTTGATCGCTTCTCCTTTTTTTATCACATCATATGCTTGATCCCATTCCGTAATGGGGAATTCATGTGTCACCAATGACTGCGCGTTTACGCTGCCACTGTTCATCAACTCAAGGGAAGGTTCCCAATCCGCCGACTTCTGACTTCGGCTTCCTACGACACGAATCTCCTTCTGAATGATCTTCTCTAAATTAAATGGAATCTCAGGTTTCGCAAAAATTCCAATTTGTCCGTACTGCCCTTTTTCTTCAGTAAATCCAATGCCATGTTCGCAGCCGGCACCGCTCCGGAGCATTCATATACGACGTCTGCACCATATCCACCGGTCAAATCTTCGACCAGTTCCTTCAAATTACTCTCCTGAATATTAATCGAGTAATCGATTCCCAGCTCCTGTGCTTTATCAAGCCTTATCTTATCGTGGGATAGTCCAGCTGCTATAACGACGGCCCCCCGGCTTTTTGCAACTTGGGCGGTGAACAACCCAATCGGCCCCGGACCGATCACGACCACAACATCCCCTCTGGTGATTTCCGTTTTTGCAACGGCATGATAGGTACAGGCGAGCGGTTCTGTCATCGCACCAGATCGAAAATCTACATGGTCGGGGAGATGGTGGACGCTTTCTTCCCTCGCAATTAAATACTTGGCAAATCCTCCATCCTGCTGTGTCCCCAGACCTTTTCGGTGATTGCAGAGATTGTAATCACCACTCCTGCAGTATTTGCATTCCCCACAGATATAGAAGGTGGTCTCTGACGTGACTCGATCACCCTCCTGAAATGATGTCACTCCATCACCGACATCAACGACGACCCCGGAAAATTCATGACCCAGTGTAACTGGAACGCCTACTTTATAGTGACCTTCATACGTGTGTATATCAGAACCGCATATTCCGGTATATTTCACTTCAATTTTCACTTGGCCAGGTCCAACCGACGGTTCCTGTTTATCCTGAACGAGCAGGTGGCCATGGCCCAGTTCTGTTTTCACAAGTGCTTTCACCTTTTATCCCTCCATTAATTGAAGACGCTGAATACTTTAAAGATGACCCAGTTCACCAGGTTTCCCCCTTGGTCAATGCTCGATATCTTCGCTGATCCTTCCGGCATGTCAAAATTAGAATTCACTGCCATTTCCGTGAATACCGGGGCCACATCGGTCGCCATATAAAGGGATAAAGCAATCATTACCGTACCGACGATGACGGAGTGGACGATATTCCCCTTGGCTGCACCGACAATGAAAGCAACGACAAACGGTATGGTAGCCAAGTCTCCGAAAGGAAGGAGCGCATTTCCCGGAAGGATGACTGCAAGCACCACAGTGATCGGCACAAGAATAAGGGCTGTTGAAATGACTGCTGGATGCCCGAGTGCGACCGCAGCATCAAGGCCTATGTAAATCTCTCTGTCACCAAAGCGTTTGGACAGCCATTCCCGTGCAGATTCTGATACAGGCATAAGGCCTTCCATCAAGATTTTGACCATACGTGGCATAAGAACCATGACGGCCGCCATCGCCATGCCGATTTCGATGACATCCCCAACACTGTATCCAGCCAATATTCCGATTGCCGCCCCTAGAAAGAGTCCGATGAAAATCGATTCACCGAAGATTCCAAAACGCTTCTGAATCGTCTCCGGGTCGGCATTCCAATTCTTCACTACCGGCACTTTATTCAACAACTGTACCAGGAAAATTCCCGGCGCGTAGGAAATCGTACTGCCTGTAGCGACCGAAACACCGGGAAGGTCGAAAAATTTACTGACCATCGGAGCTGTCCAGTCTGCTACTTTCAAACAAACAACCTGGAAGATAACTGCGGCGATCAAGCCTTGCACAATGCTGCCGGAAATGGCATAGACCATGGCAGCCATGAATGTATAATGCCAGAAATTCCAAATATCCACGTTCATCGTTTTCGTCGTCTTCGTCACCAGCATGATGACATTAACGACAAGGCCGAGCGGAATGATAAACGCAGCTACGATGGAGGCCCACGCAATAGATGAAGAAGCCGGCCATCCTACATCAATGACGTTCAATTCCACTCCAAGCCGATCGACCATCCCCTGCGCTGCCGGCCCCAGGTTGTTAACAAGGAGATCGACGACGAGGAATATACCTACAAAAGCTACTCCTATCGTCAGTCCGGAACGGAACGCTTTTCCTGGCTTTTGTCCGAACAGTAAACCTAGTAAGAAGATGGCAACAGGAAGAATGACTGTTGCCCCCAAATCCAAAAATCCTTGTACGATGTCGACGAAACCCTGCATGTAAAGTCCTCCCTCGATTCTATCCACCGGCGAGCATGCCGGTTACTTCTGCAACTCCTGTAAAATTTCTTTCTTCGTCGCCTCTGTTCCAATTCCAGTCAGGAAGGAACGTGCATTAATTACCGGAAAAGGGTATTCTTTCTGAGTCATAGCTGTTGTGACAAGCAGATCTGCTGTATCGACATAGCCGCCTACTTCCGCAATTTTTATTTGAACCAGGTCTACGCTCAAATTGTTTTCCTTCGCCATTTCTTCAATGGCCCCGTTCACGACCGTCGATGTTGCAATCCCCGCTCCACACGCTACCAATACTTGTTTTTTCGCCATTATGATTTCTCTCCTTCTATAGCATCAAACGCAAGTTTCTGTTCCAATAAACGCCGGATGCCTGATTTGTTTTTTTCTTCCAGGATCAATCGTAAAATTTCTTCGTTTTGAAAAACTCCCATGAGCTGTTGAAGCAAAGAAAGCTGGGAGTGGGCTTCGTCCATAGCCAACAGAAAGACAATACGGACTGGGATCGTTTCCTCTCCATCCCCCATTACACCGAACTCCACTGCTTCTTTCAGTACTCCCACACTTATCGTCTTCCGGAGCACATGCTCCACATCGGTATGCGGAATAGCGACAGCGACTCCGGCAGTCGGTAACCCTGTTGCATATTCCTCTTCCCTTCGGATGATGGCGGGCGGAAAACTCTCCTTGACCAACTTTAAATCCACAAGGTTCCTACTCATTGCCTCGAGCACTTCTTCCTTGCATCCCGCATCCAGATCTAATAAAATGACTGATTCATTAAAATAAACATTACTCATCCTATTCACCACATTATCCATAAAATATTGTTCCGGACACTACACAGAATGACGCATGATCACTTCCTGTATATCTTTAGGTTTCCCCTCACGAATGAGGCGTTCCCGATCTTCCTCCTGCCCGGCTAAGCTCAATAACTGCATCAAACCGTTCATATGCTTCTTCTTATCCACCGCCGCGATCACGACCATCATATGAACGGTCTCCTCTGTATTAAACGAAACACCTGAACGGACGACCAACAAACTCATTCCGGTTCGTGCTACACCATCTTCAGGCGCTGCATGGGGAATAGCAACGTGCGGGGCGATGATGATGTATGGATCTCTCACCTGCTGCCGCATCGCCTCGACATAACTTTGTTTGATAAAGCCATGCCTGATCAACGGTTCGGATGCAATAGACAGTGCTTTCTCCCAAGAGTCCACATATTCCACTACTTGAATGTGATCGATCGGAAGGAAATCTTCCAGGTGAAGCGGAACGCTCTCCACCCTCTGCTTGATTACTGATTCCTCTTCCCGATGCACATAAACGCTCAACGTTTCCTTCAAAGCTTTCTCATCGTGGATCGTTGTGTGATTGCGGATAATATCCATCAAGTGATCCACACGGATATCATTCATCACATAACCTTGAACCTCCATCATGACCTGCTTTCTTAACCGCAGTCGATCGTCCTGATCAAGGTATGGTTTGCATTGAATGACTTTATCCTCTCCTTCTAGCGGTGAGGTAGAGAAAACAAGCGTGTAATCCAACTCACACCTCCAATACTCTCGGACCGACAAAGAGTCGAGGAAAACAAATTCAGGAAACAACTCCGACAATTGATTAAACAACAGTCGTGAGACGGACACGCCTTGAGGACAGACGACAACAGCTTTTACTTTCTCTTTCATGCTCTCTCCCTGCCGCGTCATCCAACCGCCGATTAACATCGTCATAAAAGACAATTCATTATCAGGAATGTCGGCCCCGATGTACCTCTCCAATGGACGCACAGAGCGTCTGACCAAATGGTGCACTTCTTTTAATTCTTCCGTAATCGAATCATGAATCACCTGCGTCTCTGTCAGTCCATACTTGATCCTGTAATAAGCAGGTCGGATGTGCTGGAACAGCTTATCCGATAAAAGGCTTCTATTATGAAAATGAACGCAGGCGCCCCGTTCAAAAAGACGGATCATTTGTTCTATAACCGGGGGCAGCGTCGTTAATGGATCTGTCGGTGCAAGCTCTTCGGATCGATACACATTGGTGGTTAAGAGATAGAGACTTAAGAGGATACGCTCTTCATGGGTGATATGCTCTTTCAATATATCTCCGACCGCTCGATATTCTTCAGACCGGACGATGTCTTGATGGTTCCCGGATAAAGACTCAATGATATATCCGTCTTCCATTCTTCTAATGTTTAGTGCCAGCAAATAAGGTAGCGCTTCCATTTTTTCGTCTGTAAACTGAATGTTGAGCTTTTCTTCAAACGAATCAATGATATCCTTATATCTGCTCAAATCATCCGGTGACAACAAAGTCATGGCTTCCACTTTTCCTGAACCATTCAAAGCTATCCAATCACTGACAACCTTATGGAGAACACGGCGAATCTGAATTTCCGGTCCTTCCAATACGTATCCAGACTTCCTCGAATAGTTAATGGTTATATGGTACCTGTCAAGGAATGACTGCGCCTGTTTCATATCACTCAAGATGGTATTCTTACTGAAGTCGAGTTCATAGGTGAAGTGATTCAACGACAGCTCCCTCCGAGTAAGGAGCATGAGAATAATCAAGGAAACGCGCTGCTCCTCAGACAAGACGACGGCATCCATTTCAGGTTTCTGATCCTTATTGACCTGCGCGAAAATCGAGTGGTCGATAATGAACTGTCCTTGTCTGGTACGCTCTATTTCAGGAAGGCGGTGTGATGCAAGCCAATCATTAATCTTATTGAAACTGTAGCCAAGCTGCCTTCTTGTCAGTTGGTATTTCTTTTCGAGCGTCGTACTGGTGACCCTGGGGTTGCCTACTATTTCTTGAAGAATCCTGTGACTTCTCTCATTGAGTTCCACCATCTATCCTCCCTCCACGATTTCATTGTAGCACCTGAAACAACCGCGTTGTATCCGCTTTCATCCCAAGATAGTGAGCTGTTCATGTACATCATAGGGATGAACACAATTAAGCTGCGATGATTAATCCTAAAGCAAACGAACGTAAATACAGAAAGTTTGCAAACAAAAAAGCCATCCTTCCTCTTGGGAAAGATGGCTTTTGTACGTTCGTACGATTAACGCTTGGAGAATTGTGGAGCGCGACGTGCACCTTTAAGACCGTATTTCTTACGTTCTTTCAAAAGGGAGGTTATTTTACATTATACGGAATTTAACAAACCGCTTTAAATCAACGTTTTTACCCTTTTAGGTGCCATCGGGTTTTAACCGATTTTTCGTAAAGGGTATTCAAGGGGTATTCAAATAAATACGCTGGCAGGCTATATACAGGAAATTTTTTGTTATGCTCTTTTCCCTTAAAAACCACAAGTTCCCCCTTAATCTTGTACAAGCTACATACAATTTTGGTCTAGTCAGTGCTGCCAATTCTTTCAATTGATTACTTCGATATTTGAGACATTGTGTTGTACTTTCGTTCAATTACGCCTCAATACCAATATTTTGACAAGTCTCTCGATTAATTACCAATAGTTACCACATACAAGTCAGTTATTTGTTTGCTCTCCTTACTCTAGATACAAAATCATTTCGACACCATCTTACAAATATTCCAGAATGACGTTTGAGAAGCTTCTTTATTGTCATGCAACATGTCCTTTTTCACTTCTTTGATAAAATCATACTGCTAATAAAGATAAGATTCCATCAATATTTAAAACATAGAAAAGATGTTCCAACCTCACTTGTGGTGAAATATTAATAAACTGAACTATTGTTACTATTCCTTACACAGACATCAGTTATTAAGAAGCCAGTAGGCTTCTCACCTATTTAGTTTTCGTCCCCTTGCTCGAAAAAAGTTAGGTTCACGCTTATCTACACTAAATCCGGAAATCCAGTCTTTTGTTTCGAAAATTTCTAGTATTGTTTCATTATCCTTCGTCTTTTCCAATTTCGGCCATTTCCCCGAAAACAAACTTAGAAAATCCGACATATCTAGAATGCTTAGACATTCTCTTGCTTGTGCTTTATCAAAACTTTCAAAATGGGGATCAACAACTTAGTTTTTTCTTCAGTGTGAACGCCTTCCGATTTTAAAAGTATAATTAATAAATCATAGGGAAGCTCATATTCTTCCCTTAATACCTTGTTTATATTTTCTATACATATTGTGCATATCATATCCTTTATATTTGGACTTTCTTGTTCGTATGTCCCTATCAAAAATGGAATATCATTGATATCTAAATTATGCTTAAGAATATGAAGCTTAATTTCTTCAGAACATGTTCTTCTTTTTACGGATATCGGTTCAGAAGTATACTCTAATAATTTAAATTTATATGAATCCTTGATATCTGTATCTAACAAGCTTAAGAGTTCAGATATAGAAAAGTTATCTTCATCGATAACCTCGGAAGCATATTGCCGAATATTAGAGTATATGAAAAACATTAATTGATCTGGATAATTCTCTCTCATGAAGTCCAGGTTTGTAGTATTCATATAAATAACATAAAGCTTAATTAAAATTTCAAGCTTTTTTTCTGGGATATCATCAAAAGTGAAATCCTTATAACACTTTTTAAAACCTTTTAAAATCATCTCATATTTTCATCCGATATGCTGTCACATAAAATTATTTCTTTATAAAAAGCTAAAGTTTTTTCTTCGCCAAAATTCTCTTGTATTTTGTCGAAATCAAAATTTAGTGATGTTGAATCATTATTAACAAATTGTACCAGAATTGAGTCTAAATTATTTACTGAGTAATATTCCAGCACATTATAAGCTGAATATAACACATTCCTATTTTGCAAAAATGCTGACCAGTACTCTTGTTCATCAATACTGTCAAGTCTTTCTATCACTGTTTGAAGGTAGCTAATATACATTGATTTCTGATCAGAATTTATATCAGGATTATTAATAATTTCCAGTGCTGCTGTTGCATCATCCGTTATTAATGACTCGCAATATTCTAGAATTATATCAACATATTGCTGCATGTTGTTTTTTATATATCCGGCCAACGGTTCATCGGATTTAGAAACAATTAGCGTGAAATTCTTATGTTTGTAGTTTTCGTTTTTGGGTATATTGTATACTTTTTCTAATATGAGCAAGATATTACGGATATTCAACTGATAAAGTTCCGACTTATAAACCGCCATAAAAAGAGAACTGTCTGATCTTTCATAGTCTATCTGTTTAAATTGCACATCTAACAATACTAATTTATTAAGAAGCAATTCTATATCTGGGTCATCAATGTTTAAAAATTCTTCATTATCGGATATATAGTTAGTCAGACAACAATCGACATTTAGTTTTTGGATGTCCGTATCAGGAGAATAGTAAAAAGAATCAACAACATACTTCTGCTTTTGAGCGTCGGAGAAATGAGCTTCGTTTAAAATGCTCTTAAAAACATTTGACCAAAGGTGGTTCATTGACTTTATGAATGAAGGCTTTTCTCTCTCTGTATTCCAATATTGTAAAATGAAATCAAATCTTTTTTTATCCTTTAACTGCTTAAGGAATCTACGTAAATTCCTATGGCTGTACTTCAATAAGTATTCCAGTAAATCAAAGTTCAAAATCTCCTCTTCATCAAAATCTGCATCTCTTAAACGGGAAATGACAAGGGATGGGTCCTTTAATGAAAAAGAAAACTCCTTAGCATCTTTATCGGTTATGCTTCGTAAAAATATTTTATCTGTTCTACTCAAGCTATGCTCATAAAAATATGTCATGTAGTCAGAATAGGTTTCATCAATATAGCCATTCCTAATTAAATATTTGGTTAGAGGGAAGTAGGGACTTGTTTTAACATCAATAAAAGAAGATTCCTCGCCGATTTCATTTAAATGTTTAACGCTGAAAACCTCGTTTATATTTTCTTTGGTCACAATTTCATACAATCTTTTATTTTGAAGTTTAGACTTTTTTTGCTCTAATTCACTTATTTCATTTTTAATCTTGTCAATAACTCCGGCCGACTTATCTTTAATAGCTTGTTTCCGCCTAGCGTAATCTTCATCTTGTAATAACTTTTGATATACACCATTGAAATTATATTGTTGGTGACCGTAACGATTTACTTGTCTAACATTTTCAGGATTTTCTTTCATTTCTTTAATAAATGCTGATCTTGATGTGAAGTTAGTTTCACTTTTCCCGTTTACAACTAAATTTTCAGCTGTGAAAAAAATTGCATCTAACTCATCGACATCAACCAATAGCTCACTCTCCAATGTTGAGTGTTGACTCCACTTTTCTTCAATTATTTTATCAATCCTGCTTATTTCCTCTTCAATTAAATTATCTTTGTTTGCAAATAATGTATGAACAAACCCTCTGCCAAGCTGTAATTCACCGAAATCTCTAGGGAAAATATTTTTATAAGAGATAATTGCTAGCAGTTTATTACAATTCAACTCAGTGGATTGAATACGGTCATGATAGATTACATATTCATTGTAGATGTTTTTGAGTATACGCATATCATCTATATATAAAGAGAGTCCTTGCAAGAAGCCTTTGTCAAATGCTTCAAAAATACCACCTTTCTTAAAAAGGGCAATAAATTGATCGTATGAATTTGAACCATCTACAATTGGGACAATCGGAATAATAAAGTCGAAAAATTTAGTTCTATCTTTAGACGTAAAAGTGTCATCACGAAGAAGATAGAAAAATCGTATGATATTATCAGACTTTTTGTTAATTAGATCATTTATCTCCCTCAACTTTTCAAATATATGATTATTGTTGAACCTATCCATATCCTCAAATACAATCACTTCGGCATCTGCATTTTCAAAGAGGTATAAAACTTCATTAAGATATTTATCAAAATAAGACTCACTAACACCTGGAACTATCTCAATTTCATTACCCTGAACTCTCAGCCTTTTGAGTGTAAACTTGTTGTGCTGCAACATCTTGACCAATTCAAAAAGCGCATATAGTAATAGTCCAAAACAAATTATTATCGCTATTACTACTGAACTTTCTTTTGTAGAGAAAGCAAAAATTGATTTTAACAATGTGGCAGAATTTTGTACGAAATCACTCCAAGCTTTAAATCCTAATATATATATAATCAACATAATAAATAAGGTAAATAAAGATGAAGCAACCCACATTTTAAAATTGGACATTTTCCTTTTAACTTTAAAATGAGTATGAGGGATGTTTTTAGGTGCAATTTGATGAATGAGTTGGTTAAGTATTTTTCCTTCTAGGGTGGTATCACTGTATTGGTTTTGATTTGTGGTATTTGCATCCGCATTTGGTTCAAAATGGGCTAGTGAAATGTTTAGGAAACTTTTATTTGGTTGTTTACTCTTATATGTTTCCAAAACACTGCTTTTCCCCGCACTGTACGGTCCTGTTATCGCAACATTCTTCAAGTCATTTTCTTGAAAAACATAACCTAATGCACTCTCGTAACTGTTTAAATCAACATCATCAGTAGGAGTAAGCTTCTGAAACTTATAGTGAGTAGATTTCATATCAATTTCCCCCGCTTATTTATATGCAGCGACAATACTGTAATGTTTCTTTATTCTAGTGTATGTACTTGAAAAACTACATTGTAAGGATCTATTAAGCATCTGTCTTTTCGTTATTGTTTAACATTAACAACTCTAGGGTTCAAATAATATTTTACCATATTTTCCATAATGCAGATAGAAAAGGAGACTTCCTAGATTAATCCGGAGTAAGCTAACTATTGTAAATTTATTATACATTGCTCCTTCCCTAATGGTTTAACTCGATGGATTGTTGAATTTACTAGAAAACCGATGTATTTAAGTGTTCCAGAGCTCTTAAATTAAGGGGCAAAAGACCACGGTTTTGAAATAGTAGGTCATCAGAACATGGTTTTATATGGACATATATTTTCTAATATTTTCATAAAACAAAAAGAGCTGACATTCTTAGCAGCTCTTTTTGTAAAAAAAACCAATAACTCTCGTTATTAATCATTCTATCAGCTCGTTAAACCCCTGATTTTAATATTTCTGTCGATCGTTGGAATAAAAAAGTGGACATCAGAACACGTTTTTTACTACTACCCTTTTCGTAAACACTTAATAACTCTCATTACTAGCCATCAACTCAGCCTGTTGCACGACGGTATCAATCGCCATCTGCTGAAGATCAGGTGGATAGCCATACTTTTTCAAGAGGCGCTTTACGGTTATCCGCATTTTGGCTCTTGCTGACTCCCGTAAGTTCCAGTCAATGCTCATGTTCGCTTTGATCGACTTAGTAAGCTCATGAGCGATGGCTTTGAGAGTTTCGTCTCCCATTACTTCTTCTGCTGATTTATTATTTGATAGAGCATCGTAGAAAGCGACCTCATCATCAGTCAAACCGGACTCTTCACCCCGGTTGTAGGCCGCATTGACTTCTTTGGCAAGTTCAATGAGTTCTTCAATGACTTTCGAAGCTTCAATGGTCCTTTTATTGTACTTGCTCAGAGCCTTCTCTAATAACTCCGAGAATTTTTTGGATTGAACAAGGTTTTTGCGTTGAATGTTCTTGATCTTTCCTTGCAGCAATCGATTTAACAGTTCAACGGCCACATTTTTTTGAGGAATAGCTTGCACTTCCCGTAAGAAACCATCCGAAAGAATGGAGATATCCGGGTTTTCAAGACCCAACGATCCGTAGATATCTACGACTTCTTCTGAAATGATAGACTTTGAAATTAACTGGTTAATCTGGGAATCGATTTGGCTACCTGTCTTCTTCTTTTTTCCTTCGGGTAAAAGCTTAATGACCCCTGATTTCACAGCTTTAAGAAAGCCGACCTCTTCATTTAATTCTTGGGCTTGTGGGGTCGTGGCACATAAAGCATAGGCCTTGGATAATTCAGTCACAAGTCGCAAAAAGTCCTTTTTCCCTTCCTCTCCAAGACCAAGAACATAATCGACAGTTTCAATAATCGCTTGCATACGCTCGGTCTGTTTTTGTGAATAGAATTTCTGATAATCATGACCATGAAGCATGCTCTGCAGCAATTCATATTTCTCCTGCATGATCTCTGCTGCTAAATCTGTATCAACACCAGCATTCTTTTGATCACTTTCCGTATATTGTTTGAGGGCTTCCTTCAAACTGTCAGCAAAACCAATGTAATCAACCACTAATCCTCCTGGTTTATCCCGAAACACACGGTTTACTCGTGCTATAGCCTGCATAAGGTTGTGTCCCTTCATCGGCTTATCAATGTACATCGTGTGCATGGAAGGAACGTCAAAACCGGTGAGCCACATATCTCGTACGATGACGAACTGTAACGGATCATTATTGTCCTTCATTCTCTTTGCCAGGTATTCTCTTCTCCGTTTATTCCCCGTGTATTTATGCCAGTCTTCAGGGTCACTGGAGTTGCCAGTCATGACAACCTTGATTACTCCTTTATCGTCATCATCGCTATGCCAGTCTGGACGTAGTCTAATGATTTCTTTATAGAGGTCAATGGCAATGCGGCGAGACATGACGACCGCCATCGCTTTTCCGAACATAGCTTCTTGCCGACCTTCAAAGTGATTGACCATGTCTTTAGCCAACCTTTTCACTCGTGACTCTGCGCCTGCTAGCGCTTCCAATCGGGACCACTTTGATTTCAGTTTCTCTCGTTCGTCAAACTCTTGGTGCTCGGTGAGATCATCGAGTTCTGAATCAATGTCCATCGTTTCGTCTTCCGGCATATCCAACTTCACGATACGGCTTTCATAATAGATTTTAACGGTCGCCCCGTCTTCTACGGCTTGAGTCATATCATACACATCAATGTAATTACCAAAAACGGCCGGGGTGTTTTTATCTTCAAGCTCTACAGGAGTTCCTGTAAACCCAATGAAAGAAGCGTTCGGCAAAGCATCTCGCAAGTATTTCGCAAAGCCATACTTCAATTTGGCTGACTTTTTACTCTTACGTACTTCGGCTTCAAAGCCATATTGAGAACGGTGAGCCTCATCTGCAATCACAATTACATTTTTCCGGTCGGTAAACGTTTCTAAGGATTCCTCTTCTCCTTCAGGAGCGAATTTATGCATCGTGGTAAACACAATCCCCCCTGAATCAACAGATAGAAGTTCTTTCAAGTGTTCTTTGGAAGTGGCCTGCTTGGGTTCTTGCCGAAGAATGGAAGAAGATTTACCGAATGTGGAATAAAGTTGTTCATCCAAGTCATTTCGGTCTGTTAGTACCACAATTGTGGGATTGTCTGCTCCTAGCACAAGCTTCCCGCTATAAAAAACCATCGAAAGGCTTTTTCCTGACCCTTGGGTATGCCAGATGACTCCGATTTTTCGGTCTCCTTCCTCGGAAATCGCGTGGCTTGTCTGTGTCATTGCCTTATTGACAGCATAGTACTGATGGTACGCGGCCAGGATTTTGATCAGGCTCTGATCGTCTTCCTGGAATAGAATATAATGGCGAATGATATCGATCAGGGTTTCTTTCTGGAACATGCCACGGATTAAGACTTCAATTTGAGGGATTGTATTGGGCGCGATGGTTTCACCGTCGAACGTTCTCCAGAGGGTAAACCATTCTTCCGTAGAAGTGAGGGTTCCCACCCGGGCATTCACCCCATCACTAATTACCATGAAGGCGTTTGTCTGAAAAAGAGTTGGAATAGTAGCTTTATAGGTTTGTAGTTGATTGTAGGCTTCTGAAATCCCGACATTCTCATCAGATGAGCTCTTCAATTCAAATACGACTACAGGCAGCCCATTAACAAACACCACGACATCCGGACGTTTGTTGTTTCGACCTTCGACCACTGTGAATTGATTAAGAACAAGAAAATCATTGCTCTCTATCTTTTCAGTATCCAACAACCACAGTTTTTCCGTTCGTTCCTCTTCTCCTGCATGATTTGTCGTGACATCAATCCCGTCGGTTAAGGCACGATGGAAGTCTCGGTTGTTCATCAAGAGGGAGGGGTGCTTCGCTGTCGTCAGCTGACGAAGGGCTTCTTCTAATTGATCAGGCGTGGCCTGTGGATTGATAGTGGCCAGTGCATTATACAAACGGTCCTCCAAAAAAACAGTTTGATAATCATGGCGCTCCGGATCTTCCCCTTCTGGGGAAAGGTCCGGTCCATGAGCTATCTCATAGTCTAATTCCTCAAACCATTCGAGCGTGGCTTGTTCCAATTCATCTTCATTAAACCAAGACATCCTTTTTCACCTCACACAAGTCTATTTCTCCTGAAATTAATTTGGGTAAAAGTATATCGCGCATAGCTTTTAAGTTATTATTTTCATCACGAATAATTCGCATTTTATCCATGATTGGCTCTACCAAATCTGTATAATTGTTTATTAAATAACTTGGAGGGAGCGCCATTTGGTACTGAGCTAGAGTTTCTGCTTTTACCCTTTGCCGTCCTGAACTTCCATTCATATTCATAATTGCATAGGATTTGAAATGAGGTTGAGATGCAAAGTAATAAGTGAAAACCGGAGAAACATGACTCTTGGATCGTATAGTTATGAATTCAGTCGATCCCCACCCCACTTGATTAGGTTTAAGGAAATTCACATAACCAATCTTTCCATTTTCCAAACACGGGGTAATTCTTGCAAGAAGCGTATCTCCATTAAGGAACTTACTCCCACTCCCTTTAAATTCTTTATTTGTCCAATCATTTATCATTGCAGACGATTTAAGGTTTTTCATTTCCACATAAGGAGCATTTCCCCCTTTTTTTAGTGAAGTCTTAGGTGAAAACTCAAAGAGGTTGCTTGCTGCGCCAACTTCCCATCCTTCAGGAATCAATCCGAGCTCACTTTCCACCATCTCTCTACCACTGAAGCGATATGGTACCCCGTCTTCATTAGGAAATTCAAAATCTATAAACCAGTGTTTGAATAAGCTTTGAGCAATTTCCTCGAGATTATCTATTATCTGCTTGTTCATTTCCTCTTTTTCATCCAGACTACTCAAAATATTTGTAATTTTATTCTGGATTTCCATTGGAGGAACCTTAACCTTCATTTTTTTAAGTAGAGGAATCCGAATATTACTAACTACTGAACCCGTGCCTTCATTCATATTAATTTGATGTTGTAGGTCTCTACCTTGAAGACTGTAATACAAAAATTCTGGAGTTATTACTTCTTTATTGGCTTTTAACTGAAGCATCCTCTGTCCCAAGAAGAACTTGTAATCATTAGTTCTGATCAATCCAACTTCTCCCATTGGTGCTTCTCGAGTCAATACAACGTCCCCTATATCTAAATAACCTCTCACACTCCACTTTTCATACGTTTCTTTTGTAACGGATTTAGTATTATGAGCATCTATTTTCCCGTTTCGTATATTAGCAGTTCTGAGCATTCTGTAAGGGGTTGCGTACTCTACTGAAGGAGCAGTCTTATGCAAACAGTCAGTAACAGTACATACATCACCTAAAGCATATTCAAACCACTTATCAAACTTCATACCCAAGCCCCCTCAATGACTGGCGAATCTCAGCTTCCAAACTCTTCGATTTAGCAAACTGCTCCGCTAAATCTCCAGTCAATCGCTCCATTTTGTCTTCAAACGGCTCGTCATCTTCTTCTAGTTCTTCAAGACCTACATACCGGCCAGGTGTCAGGATATATTCGTGTTCTTTGATATCATTTAAAGTCGCCGATTTGCAGAAGCCAAGCACATCTTCATATTCCTGCTCATTCGTTCCTCGCCAAGTATGGAAGGTATCGGTAACTTTTTTTATATCTTCATGCGAAAACTCTTTATGAGTACGATCTGCCATAAATCCTAGTTTCCGGGCGTCGATGAATAGTGTCTCTCCTTTGCGGTCACGTAGTCCTCTAGCTGCCTTGTTGCGTGTGATGAACCATAGGGAGACAGGAATTTGGGTCGAGTAGAATAACTGGCCTGGTAACGTGACGATGCATTCGACGAGGTCACTATTGATAAGGTTTTTACGGATCTCTAATTCGTCTTTCTGACTAGTCGACATCGAACCGTTGGCTAAAACAAAACCAGCTGTTCCAGATGGGGCTAACTTTGAGACCATGTGCTGGATCCAGGCATAGTTGGCGTTTCCTTCTGGTGGAATACCAAATTTCCAACGGGAATCGTCTAATAAACGATTTCCTCCCCAGTCACTGATGTTGAAAGGAGGATTCGCCAAGATATAATCAGCCTTCAAGCTCTTATGCAAATCCTTATGAAAGGTATCGGCGTGTTCACCGCCAAGGTTGCTATCAAGGCCCCGGATGGCCAGGTTCATCTTACACAACCGCCAGGTCGTTGGATTGGATTCCTGACCGTAAACAGCTATATCCCCTAATTTTCCTTGGTGGTTCTCTACGAATTTCTCACTTTGAATAAACATGCCGCCAGACCCACAGCAAGGGTCATAAATCCGACCTTTATAAGGTTCAATCATTTCGACGAGTAACTGTACAACGGAACGAGGGGTATAGAACTCTCCCCCGTTCTTCCCTTCCGCACTGGCGAACTGCGCAAGGAAGTACTCATAGACGCGTCCCAAAACATCACTGGCTTTGCTTTTTTGGTCCCCTACGCGAATCGTAGAGAACAGATCGATAGTTTCGCCCAAGCGTCGTTTGTCGAGATCCGGACGTGCGTAGATTTTCGGGAGAATCCCTTTTAAGGACTCGTTTTCCTTTTCGATTGCAATCATTGCAGCATCGACCATTTGACCAATTTCTGGCTGTTTAGCATTCACTTTCAGGTGAGACCAACGCGCCTCTTTAGGTACCCAGAAGATATTTTGGGCCAAGTATTCATCCCGGTCTTCTTCGTCCGCATACTCTTCTTCTTTTAATTTGGCATGTAATTCTTCAAAGCTGTCTGAAACATATTTTAAGAATAAGAGGCCGAGCACGACGTGCTTGTATTCTGCAGCGTCCATGCTCCCTCTGAGTTTATCTGCCATTTGCCATAGCTTTTCTTCGTATCCGATATTTGCACCTGTTTCTTGTTTAGCCAATTGTAACTCCTCCTTCAATCATGGGTAAGGCCACGCGCTTAATGCGTAGGGTATTATCTTTTCCGTTTAACTGGTCAGCTCGGCCTGTGCCGTAAACCCCGAGACCCCGTCGTCCTTTTACAGCCTTTACCGTAATTCGGTGACTCTCTCTTTGAAAATCGATGTCCAGGCAGTCTTTCGCTTGTTCCAGTGTTAAGATAGCAATCTCGCTATTCTGCATTTTGTTATGCTGTCCGCATACAAACGCAAAGGCGTATTTCTTTCCATTATCTTGGTATTGTTTAATCCTCTCCATTTCTTCTGTGGAAAAGGAAAACGTCCAAATCTTTGTGTGTTTATTCTTTCGTTTCGCTGGCATGGAGGCGTATTTCGTATAAATTTCATACTCTCCTTGATCGGTTGTGACTGAATAAACACGACGGTTTTCTCCTGGTTCCACAATGGCTGGGGCCATGCCGTTATTAATGAAAACAGACAGTAAGGACCCATAGTAGAAATCAGCTTTTCGAATAATTGTCATCATGATCTCCCCTTATAGTTATATTGTACTAAAAACAGCAACCCTTATGGAATTATTCCGGTAGTTTTTGTTCAAAAGCAACAGTAATTTCCATTTCTTCGTATAGATCCAGATAGAACTCCCTTTGCTTTCGTTCTGCTTCTTTGATTGCTTGTTGATAGTCTTTATTCGCCTGTACAAAGGAATTACCGATGTGCTGCTGTTTGTCATATGGCAATTCAGGGACTGGTACTTCTACAATTTCTTTTAGGCTAATGACTTTGACAGCAGATCCTTTTTGAGAAGAAGACAAGTAATATTGCCCCAAGGGACTTTCTAGATAAGCTTTTAGAAACTGAGCATGATAATTAGGGCTGAGTCTTAAGCCAATGAAGTTATGGGATAAGATGATCTCTTCTTCTATATCTGGGACCACTGCAACTTTGATGGTAGTTCCACGAGCTGATACGATGATGTCTCCCTTTCTCACCATATACTGCTGGGCTTTCTTGCTGTCCTTAATGGTCATGGTTTGCAGGGTATCAAATTGGATTTCTCCTCCCTGGACATCAGTTAATTGAATAACCTTATATTCCGTTCCAGGTTCTTGTTGCTTAGATTTTGAAGGCATGTTAATTCCACGATAAACTTCAGCTACATCACCCAAATCTTTTTTAGGGACATTGTGATTCATAAAGGATTTACTGTTTACAGTCACAGTCCCAATTGGAGAATCTACATCATCGACATCAAAATATTTACGGATAGATAGAGACCCTTCCTCGATCTCTGATAGCTTGACAAAACGGCTGTATGCTTGTATTTCTTTTCCGTTATGAAACACTTCTACAATCTTTTGGATATCTTCAGGCCGCAGTTGATTGCTGCCTCTTCCTTTTTGAAATTCTTCAGACGCATCCATAAAGAATATCTTCTCTTTGCGATCTTTGCGTTTGTTTTTATTGATGAGTACAATAGCCACTGGAATACCCATGGATGAAAATAAATTTGAAGGTAGACCAATTACACCCTCAATGAGGTCGCTTTGGATCAACTCTTTTCGGATTTTACCTTCTGCACCGCCTCGGAACAATACGCCATGGGATACGACCAATGCGGCTTTACCTTCGTTATTTAAGGATGCGATAGCGTGGGAGATGAAAGCCATATCTGCATTCGATTTACTCGGTAGACCATACATAAAGCGTCCCATCAGCTCATCCTCAACAGCTTCGCGATTCCAGGAAATGGAAAAAGGGAAATTCATCATGACATAATCAAATTTCTTTAAGCTGTGATCTTCTTTATAGGCAGGATCTAATAACGTATCTCCCAGCTGATACTGGCTGTTGGTTATGCCATGGACAAATAAGTTGATTCGGCCGATTATCCAAGCGTTCTTATTTATATCTTGAGCATAAAAGGATAACACTTTACCCTTCCCTGTTGCGTATCTTAACCCTTCTGTGAGTAATAACCCCGACCCGGCCGTTCCATCGTATACACTTCCTTGTTGGATATCCAAAAGCTTTGGAAGAAGGGAATTAATTGAATACGGAGTGATGTGCTCTCCTCCTTTCAACCCTTGTGATTCCATGTAACGGTATATAAGTTTTTCGGCAATCTTCCCAAACTCCTCAGGGGAAGGACGTTTGTATTTATTTAACGTAATAGCAAATTTAAATAAAGTAGATTCTTCCAGAGAGTCAAAATTCGCAGAGATCAGGGCCTTGTCTAAGAAAGGAATGATTTGTTCCGTTTCCTTTGCTGCTTCTTGCAAACGTTCTCCAATCTCATGTCCGTGTTGAGTTACTTGGTTCCATTTAATTTCGTTAGGGATATCAAATTGATCCAATTCCTCTATATAGATCAATGCCAAAGAGCTCAACATAGTTTGGATACCATTCGTTTGGTTGCTGTTAATGGTTGGATCATTTCGTAACACATCTAACCCTTCTAATACCGCCTTTTGGAAATTAATTTCACGCATTTCGATTCCTCCGTTTTTAATTTACTCAAAAAAGTAATCCGTTTACTTATTATTGGGTTTGAAAAAAATTACCCTATATGGGTTTTGTTTAATGCTAACTTAAAGTATTAGCTACCCAACTAGGATGAAATTGGTGGACGAGTAATCTAGTCTCATTCATCAACAAACCGAAGTGACTTGTTATATATAATATAATCAAAAAATGGAAATACGTCAATAGGTTTCTTCTTGTAAATTTAAAAAGTAATCAAATTACCTTTTTAAGTTAATGAAAAATGATATCAATTTTTTCAACTATATAAGCTTTATTCCGTTAGTTTCAAGGATTCCTTCTATGTTAGTATCACAAGAGAAAGGTGGCTTCACATGGATAAAAAATAAGCTACTTTTAGAGTTAAGTGGCCATTCGCGTTTTCATGTTAATGCACTTATCTTATGTACAACCAGGATCGTCAAATTATCATTGTAGATAAAGAACGTCCCGACGCCCACAGTTTATATCCATTCATACGTTCACACTCTTTCCTTTTACACCGGTCAAAGACTTTCTTCTTCGCAATGACCAACTCATTTCCGATAGTATTAAAAACGAGTGCGCAGAATCAATCAACTCATGGAAAGTCCATTAGGGAGTAATGTTCCTTGGCGGGGATATGAATACTATTCTAGAACTCAAAATCCCATCAGAGTTTTGTATGTCACAAATAAAGCTGCTAGATAATATCTTTAAGAAAATTTCGAATACTCAATGCCAAGCAACACCCGAAAATATCTCAATTCCGAGACGTGTTCCTGCGTTCCTGCTTTTTTCGAGGAAACTTTTATATGTGTGATACGTGGGTATATATATCTTTTTCTTTATAGTCTTTAGTTAAAGAAAAGAGGAACAAAGGAACACATCCTCATGAACCCTTGGTACAGAGCGATTCAGGTGTTCCTTTCCGGCGTGAAAAAGGAGGGACATCGCAGGGACATTTCGTAAAAAAAAGGAACAGATGGCCGAAAATTACTTGCATATATGCAATTTCCACGTGTCTACGGAGACGAATTTCCCTCTCAAAAGTACTTGCGTGCATGCAATATCCCATCAAACAAGGAGCATTTGGGGGCAAAAAAGGGACAAAAAAGGCTCAAAAAGGAACATTTTCGACCAAAAAGGAACAAACCAGGAACACAAAAACCGCCCGTTTACACCTACGGATGGTTCGCCTCACTGAACCTAGCGGAATATAGACAATCCCTTCGGAGCATCGATTATAGACGAATAGAAGAGCATACAGGTAATTAAATGTAATATATGATATTAATTTCCAGTTATTTATTGTCATATGTGATAAAATAGATGTATCTATCTGAATTGTAAGGGAGATGGTAATATGAGAGACCTTATCCGAACCGACGACATCGTCCGGGATATCCCCGAGACGGAATCCTTTTTTTACGGTATCGGTGCTACGTTCGGGAAAATCATCTTTTCACACCGGATGAGCTGCAATCTCACCCAAAAACAATTAGCCGAACGTGCGGGCGTAGGCGTTAAAACCATTCACCGGTCCGAAGGGGGATCGGATAATCTGGGAGTCCAGACATATGAGAAAATCTTTGAGGCGCTTGGAATTCAAAAACGTGATTACGGAGACGTATTCAAAGAAGCGTTTGCAAATCCTAAAACTAGCCTATAAATGAAGAAAGAAAGAAAATGTCACTGTCACTGATTCATGCAGGTGATTCTTTGTCTTGCATATTTTTTCTGCATGATTGCCGTTTTACTTCTTAAATGTTAATTACAACTTCATACCTAAAGAATACTTACATAAATATTCTAAAAAATTGAAAAAACCTTTTTTTGACATTTATTTATGAAATAATAGCCAATAACATCAAAAGGAGGAATTGCATTGAAGAAAATTCTTTTATTTTTCGCTGTTTTTATTTTAGCTTTCGGTAGTTTAGCACCTTCTATTAGTGCCCAAACATCAACTGAAACTAAGACGAACAACTCTAGTAGTAGTAGTTTTACATACCCTGCACCAGATAAGATATTAAAAGAACCTGTTGTTGGTACAGATGCAGATGAATGTAATTGTGGAGGCGGTTCCGATTGGACATACCACACTACATATAATGGGGATAACCGCCCTACTAAGTGGACAGTTGGTGCGATTTCAATATCATTAGCTGGAGTAACTAAGATACCTGCTACTGCAACAGTTATTACAAACATTGCTAATATGACTTATCAATTATATAGTGACACAATTTATTATACGCAAAGCGTATTTAAAAAAGGGTCTAAACTTAGACCCGACTATAAATATGTCACTACTTTTTACGCTGATTCTGCACACACGAAAGTAATTGAATCTAATGTTGTTAGTTATGCATCATATCCTTATTAAAAAGAAAGGGCAGTATATACTGCCCTTTCTTTATGTTTACAAAAAAATAAACATAACTGTTATATCAGTTATCAAGAGAACTAT
>NZ_ANPF01000017.1:0-51319 GCF_000328325.1 Halobacillus sp. BAB-2008
TGTCTAGAAAAGGGAACTGTCACGATAATGCCGTGATAGAAAACTTCTTCGGCATCATGAAATCAGAGCTTTTATACTACAAAGAATTTGAAAGTATCGAGCACTTCAAAGAGCAACTGGCAGCATTTATGGATAATTATAATCATCAAAGAATTAAGTCGAAACTCCGCATGAGTCCGATTCAATTTCGTGAGAAATTTAATAAAGCGTCATAAAAAACATTGTCCAAGTTCATGGGTTCATTTCAGCAACGCGATGAGGAGGCTCACCGGCCCCCCGCGGAAAGCGCTCCATTCCCCGGAGTCCGCCCTCTTCTCCAATCTTTTTCAATAAAAAAGAGACACCGGATCCGGTGCCTCTTTTCGCATGTGATTAATGGCCTTCTGCTTCATCGACGTGATGGACGTGCTTCGCGTTTACAGCGACAAACAGCACAGATACCAGCACGACAACCCCCGCTACATAAAACGGTACGCTTGAGTTATATACTTCCGCCAGTTTACCCGCAAGGAACGGTGCCAGCGCACCACCCAAAAAGCGCAGGAAGCTGTAGGCGGCAGAAGCCGTCGAGCGTTCGACAGGGCTTGCGTTCATGACCGCTGTCGTAATGAGCGTATTGTTATTACCGAGCAGCGCACCAGCGAAGATGACCGCAGCGATGACGACCCATTGTGTAGATGTCCAAGCTCCCATAGCAAGGAGAACAAGACCGAAGACGACGAGCATCAGGCACATCGACTTCACGGTTCCGAACCATTTTTGCAGCTTCGGAGCAGTGAAGACGGATGTGACGGCAAGCAGAATTCCCCAACCGAGGAAGACGAATCCGAGTCCGTGTTCATCCAGTCCGAGAACGAACGGGGAATAGGCAAGCAGCGTAAAGAACCCGAAGTTATACAAGGCGGCCGTAATTCCGAGCACCAAGAGAGAACGGTGCTTCAATGCACGGAACGGATCGCCGAGCGATGTTTTTTTCTTAGCAACGCCTGCTGAAGGCTTCGCTTTCGGCATGAGCGTCGTCAGACCGATGAAAGCAATGACCATAAGCGTCGCAACCCCAAGGAACGGTCCTCTCCATGACATCGCTCCAAGCCAGCCTCCAAGGAGTGGACCGACGGAAATGCCGAGACCGATGGCTGCTTCATACAGGATGATCGCTTTTGCGTTTCCGCTGTTGGACAACGTGACGATCGCTGTAAGAGCTGTGGCAACGAACAGGGCGTTACCGAGTCCCCAGCCTCCGCGCAGGAAGACAAGCTCCCAGATTCCGTTGGAAAGACCACCGAGGGCGGAGAAGATCGCGATAATGACGATCCCTGCAAGAAGCGTCTTCTTCATTCCGATTCTCGAAGTGATGAACCCCGTGACGAGCATCGCAACGGCCATGACGGCATTATAACTAGTGAATAAGAGCGTAACCTGACTTGGTTCTGCATCCAGCTGCTCGGCTATGGCAGGCAGGATCGGATCGACAAGACCCAGTCCCATGAAAGCGATGATACAGGCGAAAAAGACCGCCCACACCGATTTCGGCTGATGTAAAATTCCAGGTTCCTCGGCAATAGTCACCGGTGGGACCTGGTTTGTTTGTGTAGACATAATAACATGTCCCCTTTCCTTATAATTTCGAATGGAAGATGTGGCGGATCACATCACCGCGGCTGATGATCCCGACGAGTCTGCCGTCCTTTTCCACCGGAAGCTTTTTGACCTCGTCTTTCCCGAGCAGGGCGGCGACTTCCTCCCCTGCTGTCTCCACCGACGCCGTAAGAACGGAATCATCCGCAAGCTCCATGACGTTCAAGTCGAGAACCTCTTCAATCCGCTCATCGAACGGATGACGATCTCCGGGTATGACCGCTACCGTGTACAAAGAATCGACGAAGAAGTCTTTGTGCTTCCCTATATAACGCATGATGTCTTCCTCACTGATATAGGCGACGATGTTTCCAGATTGATCCGTCACCGGCATCCCGCTGATCTCCTCATGAATCAACTTGGCAAGAACGGTCCGAATCGAATCCGTGTGATTTACGCGATGCACGTCATGCATCATCATATCTTGTGCCTGCATGGTATCTCCCTCTCCCATTTAGTTGCATGATACAAACAATTACTTGTATAATACAACTATAAAAGTTCTTATGTCAAGACAATGCGTTCAACTATGTTATGATAAAAGGAGGAAAAGGATTAATGGAGGTGGCAGGATTGAGTGACAGATCCGTAGAAGTGATCGAACGACAAGTCACAGACTTCATCCGCCGGATCGTATTGACAGAGAAACAGGACGACAGTCTGGAACGTTCGGCATATATTCTGCTCCGTCAGCTGACTACTTATGGTCCGGCCGGAGTGAAAGCCCTTTCGGAAGATCTGCATCTGGACGTTTCGACGATCAGCAGGCAGGCGGCGGCTCTTGTCGCCAAAGGGTATGTAGAGAAGATACCGAATCCAAACGATGGGCGCGCCTACTTCTACCGGATTACAAAGCTCGGTTCCGAAGAACTGGAGGGCAATAAACAGCGCCGGTTTGAGCGTTTGTCCCGCGTGCTTTCTGACTGGACGGACGAAGAACAGGAAACGTTCGGAAGACTATTGAAGAAATACAATGAAACGATCAATAAACGGCTCAACTTATAGCCGAAAAAAAGCCAGGCACGGGTCTCTCCCGTGCCTGGCTTCTATTTGTTCTCAGGAAGCTTGGTTTTCATCGACTTTCGTCAGTGCTTCCTCGAGCGGTTCCCTCAATCCGACAGCGAGCGTCTTCGAATAAAGCGTTCCGATATGGTGTTCATCCCGGTAAACGTACACGTTGCCGATAACCGGCTTACAGCTGTCTTCCTCACAGAAGTAATCCGACAAATCAGCATAGGTCACGTTCCCAGGCAGGTCTTCTGTATTTTCCCACGGTACGACGTCCGCCAGCGCTTCCCTGCGCGGTACCGAACAGTCATCGACAGAATCATTCTGTTCGAGGCAGATGAGCGGATCCTCTTCCATACGAGGATTATCCCGGATGGCGAAAACTTCCGTTATACCTTCAAGTTTCCGCCACTGTTCTTTATACCCGTCCGGAACTTTGTCTCCGGCACCGACCGTCGCTGTCGTGACGACAAGGTCCGGCGGCTCTTCCAACAGTTTCGCAAGCAAATCTTCATTCCATTCCACACACGTCTCATTCAACTTGCCGTTGAAATCGTCGGCAGAGAACCGGCAGGCATCTTTATTATAAACATCGATCTGCAGGTTAAAGTCTTTCGACAATTCCTCAAGCGCCGGGAACCAGTGTCCGGAATGGGAACCACCGACAAGGGCGACCGTATAATCCGGATTTTCCGTCTCCCCTTTGGAGCAATATTCAAGCCCTTCTTCATTCGTGTACGTGAAGCAGCTGTCATCTTCATAAAAAGACGGCAGGTTCTCCTGGACTTCGATCGGCGTCGGATATGGACCTTTATCGTCAGCAGGCTCGATATCCCCCATAACCGCTCTTGCACCCGGGTAGTCTTCTACGACATAGGCCGATCCCTTCACTTGACTGCTGTAAAGGTCCCAAGCCGTATTGAGAGCAAGCGTCGGGATGATGAAGAAGCTGAGTGCGAGAACAATTCTTCGTTTCGCCGTCCGTACGTTCAGCTTCCGGATCGGCTTTTCAATATAATTCACAGAGACGTAGGCAAGAACGACCGTAATGGCAAGAACGATGATTCCAGCCCCTGTGGAGATCGTATCGGTATTGAAGTAGGAGTAATACAAAATAAGCAGCGGAAAATGCCACAGATAAAATCCATACGAAATCCCGCCGAATTTCAGGAACGGCTTCGATCCGAGCAGTTTGTCGACACCGAAGCGTCCTCCGTTCTCCGCAGAAACGATGACGAAGATGACCCCCATTGTCGGCAGGAGAGCGATGTAGCCCGGGAACATCGTCGAAACGGGAACAACCATCCCTGTGAAGACGACGATGGCAAGGCCGACCCACCCCATGACGATGCTGATTCCTCGTTTGAATTTTAAATAAGGAAGCAGCAAGGACAGAATACCGCCGAGGCTGAACTCCCACGCTCTCGCAAACGTATCAAAATAGGCCCACGGCTGATTGACTGCCGTCTTGTAAATCGAATACGCGATGGAACAGGTGAACAAGACGAGCAGCACGCCGAGAAGCGTCTTTCTCACCGGCGTCTTCAATACTTTACGTGCTAAATAATAGGCGAGCATAATGACAAACGGCCACGTAATATAGAACTGCCCTTGCAGCGACAGCGCCCAGAAATGCTGGAACGGGCTGGCAAGGTTGTTCTGAGCCAAATAATCAACCGAACTGAAGGCAAGCTGCCAGTTCTGGAAGTAGAAAGCGGACGAGAACCCTTCCGCAATGATCTGCTTCCACTGCGCCTGCGGCATCACGATGAACGAAAGCACGATCACCGTGAACAGAACCGTGAAGGCAACCGGGAACAGCCGCCTTGCAAGACCAAGGACATATTCCTTGACGTTCAGGCTCCCTTCCCTTACCATCCGTGATAACAGCGAAGTGGTGATCAAGTATCCGGATACGATGAAGAAGACGTCGACCCCTCCGGAAACGGAACCGAGCCATATATGGTAGATAGCGACGAGAAGTGCAGCGACCGCCCGCACACCTTCAATTTCGGGCCGGAACCGCTTTTCCGGCGCTCTTAAATCTTTCATACTATCAAAACCCCCAAGTAATCAACGACGCATTGCTGCAGCATCATTCAGTATAGATACGTTAAGCATAACAGTTTTCCCTAATTTTTTGACCAATTTCCAATAATTTAACAAATGAATTACAATTCGAACTATTCCCTTTTTCAATAGAATGCTAATGATTGAGAATTAACCGGCCCGTTTCTCATCCGATGAAATTGGATATACTAGTAACACATCCGTAAATGTGACAATTTATCGCAGCGGTTGACAAACATGGAGTTTTATTTAATAATAGGTGTCGTATTAGAATTATTATAAATTACTGCTTTTTGAAGCAGAAAACCATAACTCAGGAGGAATTCAACTATGTCTCTAATCGGTAAAGAAGTACAACCATTCGAAGCAAAAGCATTCAAAAACGGTGAATTCGTAGACGTAAGCAACGAAACATTCAAAGGTCAATGGAGCGTTGTCTGCTTCTATCCTGCAGACTTCTCTTTCGTATGCCCTACAGAATTGGAAGACCTTCAGAACCAATACGAAGATCTTAAAGCACTTGGTGCAGAAGTTTACTCTGTATCCACAGATACGCACTTCGTACACAAAGGCTGGCACGACAGCTCTGAAAAAATCGGTAAAATCACTTATACCATGATCGGGGATCCTTCCCAGACGATTACCCGCGGCTTCGACGTCCTTGATGAAGAGTCCGGTCTTGCAGATCGCGGAACGTTCATCATCGATCCAGACGGCGTTGTTCAAACTGTAGAAGTGAACGCAGGCGGAATCGGCCGTGACGCTAGCACGCTTGTAAACAAAATCAAAGCAGCTCAATATGTACGCAACAACCCAGGTGAAGTATGCCCTGCTAAATGGGAAGAAGGATCTGAAACACTTACACCTAGCCTTGATCTAGTAGGTAAAATCTAAGGAGTGACAGTGACTTATGGCACTTGATGCACAAATCAAAGCACAACTAGACCAGTACCTCCAGATGATGGAAGGGGACGTCGTGCTGAAGATCAGTGCAGGCGAGGATGACACATCGAAAGAGATGCTGGCTCTTACAGAAGAGCTGGTATCCATGTCTCCTCGGATCACTGCAGAAACAGCACAACTGAAGCGCACCCCAAGCTTCAGCGTCAACCGTCCGGGCGAAGAAACAGGCATCACATTCGCCGGCGTACCTTTGGGACACGAATTCACTTCCCTCGTCCTTGCCTTGCTGCAAGTGAGCGGAAGAGCTCCCAAAGCTGACGAAAACGTCCTTGAACAAATCAGAAACATCAATGGAACGTACCATTTCGAAACGTATGTCAGCCTGACATGCCATAATTGTCCAGATGTTGTCCAAGCGCTTAACTTGATGAGTGTCGTCAATCCGAACATCACCCACACGATGATCGATGGTGCCGCTTTTAAAGAAGAAGCAGAAAGCAACAACGTCATGGCTGTACCTTCCGTATATCTGAACGGCGAATTCTTCGGCGGCGGACGCATGAGCCTGGAAGAGATCGTCAGTCAGATCGGAGACGGTCCGGACCCGGATGAGTTCAACAACAAAGATCCGTATGAAGTCCTTGTCGTCGGCGGCGGCCCTGCAGGAGCATCTGCAGCGATTTATACCGCCCGTAAAGGAATCCGTACTGGAATCGTTGCCGAACGCTTCGGAGGACAGGTACAGGATACGATGAGCATCGAGAACTTCATCAGTGTGAAGAAGACCGAAGGCCCGAAACTGGCTGCAAGTCTGGAAGAACACGTGAAGGACTATGAGGTCGACGTCATGAACCTTCAGCAGGCCCGCTCGCTTGAGAAGAACGATCTGTTCGAACTTGAGCTTGAGAACGGCGGCGTACTGAAGAGTAAAACCGTCATCATCTCCACAGGTGCCCGCTGGCGTCAGCTCGGCGTACCGGGAGAAGAAGAATTCAAGAACAAAGGTGTCGCTTACTGTCCACACTGTGACGGCCCGTTGTTCGAAGGCAAAGACGTAGCAGTCATCGGCGGCGGAAACTCCGGTGTCGAGGCGGCGATCGACCTTGCCGGTATCGTGAAACACGTCACGGTCCTTGAATTCGGCGCGGAACTGCGTGCAGATGAAGTGCTGCAGGAACGCCTGCACAGCCTTCCGAACGTAACCGTCCTTACAAATGCACAGACGACGGAAATCACCGGCTCTGATAATGTGAATGGTCTCACGTACATCGATCGTGAAACCGAAGAAGAGAAGCATGTCGAGCTTGATGGTGTCTTCGTCCAAATCGGTCTCGTACCGAATACCGAGTGGCTCGGTGACTTCGTCGATCGAACACGCACAGGCGAAATCGTCGTCGATAAACGCGGCGCAACGAGCGTACCCGGCCTGTTCGCAGCCGGCGACTGTACCGACAGCCCGTACAACCAAATCATCATTTCCATGGGAGATGGAGCGAATGCAGCCTTGGGTGCGTTCGACCACCTGATCCGTAACTGATGGAATTTAAGCCCTGTCTTTTCGAAGACAGGCTTTTTTAGTCTGCCGCGAAACTCTAAGGAACAGGTAAAGCCTTCCCCCCTTTGAAATATGAATCAGGCTGCATCAATAAATCAAAGGAAAGGCGTGTATGGTAAAGGGTGGAGGGGAATAGAGCAGACTCCTGTGGGAATGGTGGCACAGGTAAGACCCCGGAAAGCGCTCTATTCCCCGGAGCCCGCTCTCTACCTGAAAATCACTTCCTCTTTTCGAAGTCAGAACTTAACAGGCTGTCGGGAAACTTAAGTGGCTAAAGCAAATATAGTTAACCTACGGAGAGTTTTGACGGTGAGGGAGTTATCTGCTATGATAAGCGCGTTATTCAGCGGACTCTTTCAAGAGCCCAGTTTTCCACTGTCCGCACCGCCGGACGGTTGGCATGGAGGCTTATTCAAACATGAAGGCAGGAAAGATACTTACCCGTATCACCCACCGCCAATGGATCGTCATCACCCTGCTCGCCATCACCTGCATCGCTTCGATGGTATTCGTCAACCATAATGCCGGACTTTACGGCCGCACGATTGCAGAAGTGACCGATACGAAGACGGTCGATACGGAGAATGTTACAGACATCCACGACAATAAAGACACCATTTCTACACAAACCATTTCCGGGGAAATATTGAACGGACCCTATAAGGGTAAAAAAATCGACATGAGCAACGAATACTCTTCTTCGGAAGCATACGACCAAAAGTACGAGGAAGGGAATGAAGTGTTTGTTTCCATCGATGAAGATTCGCTGCAGGAAGATGGACTGACCGGTGCGATCATCGATGCAAAGCGTGACAAATACGTCCTCGCTGCCGCCTGGGTCTTCCTTTTTCTACTGCTGATTGTCGGCAGAAAGCGCGGCGCACTCTCGATTGTCAGCCTCGTCGTCAACGCAGCCTTGATGTACTTCGCGCTCGATCTTTATATCGCCAATTCCGACGGTACCCTGCTCTTTATCTGCAGCGGGCTCGTCATTTTGTTCAGCATCTGTTCACTCCTTTTCTTAAACGGATTCAATCAGAAGACGTATGCTGCCATTCTATCTACGCTGATCGGCATTTCCGTTTCTTTAGCGATCGCCTATTTCGTCATCCAGGCCCTGCAGGGGAACGGCCTCCGCTATGAGGAAATGCAGTATTTGACCCGTCCGTACAGGGAAGTATTCATGGCCGGGCTGTTCATCGGCTCGCTTGGTGCCGTGATGGACGTATCGATCACGATCGCTTCGTCACTGTTCGGACTCTATGAGAAGGATGCCGCCATCACAGGAAAGGCATTGCGGAAATCCGGTATGGACATCGGAAAGGACGTCATGGGGACCCTGACGAGCATCTTGTTCTTCGTCTATGCGGCCGGCTCGATCCCGTCGATTCTTCTCTACTTGAAGAATACATCGCCGCTCGGCTTCACGCTGTCCATGAATCTGTCGCTTGAAATAGCCCGGGCGCTTGTCGGCGGCATTGGCATTGTCCTGACAATCCCGATCAGTGTCTACACTACACTGTTCATCATTAACGCAAAGAGGAAGAGATCATGAATGTACTAGTCGCCTTAACCGCCATATTATTCCTATTGATGGTCCTCGTCGGAGGAAAAAAAGGAGTGCGATCGTTCGCTTCGTTATTCTTCAACTTCGTCATTCTCATCGTCGCGCTGTTTTTCATGCTCGATCCGCACATCAATCCGATCATCGTGACCATCATCGCCTGTGCGGTCATCAGCTACGTCAACCTGATTTACGTGAACGACTGGAATTTGAAGACGGGCACCGCGTTTCTCGCTACGATGGTCACGATCGCCATTTTGCTCGTCGGCATCCATTTGATTACAGATATGTCAATGATCCAAGGGTTCAGTGAAGAAGATTCCGACAGCCTCGCGCCCTACTCGTTATACATCGGGCTTGATTTCGTGAAAATCGCCGCCTCCGTCATCATCATCGGGACGATCGGCGCCATCACGGAAGTGGCGATTTCCATCACGTCATCGATGAGTGAGGTGCAGCACCACCATCCGGAGATCTCAAGGAAGGACTTGTTCGTCTCCGGCATGAACGTCGGCCGCGACATCCTCGGAACGGATACGAACACGCTGTTCTTCGCCTTCTTCGGCGGCTACCTTGCCCTGCTTATCTGGTTCAAGGATTTGGACTATTCGCTGGGCGAAATCGTCAATTCCAAAGTGTTCAGTGAAGAGATGATTGCGATCTTTTGTGCCGGCATCGGCATTGCGCTCATCATCCCGGTCGCAGCGGCCATCCATTCCTTTTTCGCGGTGCGGAAGAAGGCGATGGCTGCTGAATAATAGCCCTTAGAAGAGGACGGGGCGTCCCCATTTACCGGAGCCCGCTCTCCAAACAAAAAAGCGTCCGGCTCGTAAGCCGGACGCTTTTTCTATACTATCTATCTCCAAACTTCCTCTGCAATTTCAAGCACGTGGCGGATCTTCGCCCACTGTGCTTCCTCTGAAATCACATTCCCCTCTTCCGTCGAAGCGAACCCGCACTGCGGGCTGAGACAGAGCTGGGACATCGGCACATAGTCGGATGCCTCTAAGATCCGGGCTTTGATGCGGTCCGGGTCTTCCAGTTCGCCGGTCTTCGATGTAATCAGGCCGAGGACGACCGACAGATCCGGGCGGTTGACGTGACGGAGCGGTTCGAAGCCGCCGGAGCGTTCATCATCGAATTCCAGGAACAAGCCGTCGACGTCCAAACCGTCGAAGATCGTCTCCGACAGCGCTTCATAGCTCCCTGTCGTCATGAAGGTCGAACGGAAGTTTCCGCGGCAGATGTGCATCGTGATCAACAGGTCTTCCGGACGCTCTGCAATCGATTCGTTGATCGAACGGGCACACAGGGTAGCGGCACGTTCCGGATCGCGGCCTTCCGCAGCAATCGCTTCTCTGCCTTTTTCCGAGAAAAAGCTTGCCCAGGCGGTATCATCGAGCTGCAGGTAGCGGCACCCTTCTTCGTAAATCCGCTGGATGAATCCTTGGTACGCATCCACCAAATCCGCGAGCAGCGCTTCATCCGTCGGGTAGATCTCCCTGTCGATGTCGGCACGGAACAGCAGCATGTTAGGGCTCGGAATCGTCAGCTTTGCGACGGAATCGCCGGCGATCTCTTTCAGGAAACGGAAGTCCCTGATCGCCGGATGATCCGTGAACCCGACCTTTCCAGTCACTTTGACACCGCGCGCCTTCGTCTCCACCCCGTCGAACTGAAGTCCCTTCTCCTTGTCGTAGCCTTCCACTCCATCGAGTCCTTCAAGGAAATCGAAGTGCCACCAGCTGCGACGGAAATCCCCGTCTGTCACGGCAGGAAGTCCTGCCTCTTTCTGTTTCGCGACAAGCTTCGTTATCTCTTCGTCTTCGATCCGGCGCAGCTCTTCTTGGGAAATCGTCTCCTCCGCTTTCTGCCGGCGCGCTTCCTTCAAACGCTCGGGTCTCAGGAAGCTCCCGACATGATCGCCTTTGAATGGAGCTCGTTTGATGGTTGAATTCGTCATCTCTATCATCCTTCTTCCGTTGAAATTAAAAAAATCCACACTTCTCACCATAAGAAGAGCGGATTACCTGCGTATCTAACCTCTTCTCATCTGCAAGCACGTACGCTTCTGGAATTAGCACAGTACCCGTCAGGAGTCTGCTGCTAAGGCTTCAAAGGGCCAGTCCCTCCACCTTTCTCGATAAGAACGTTTATCTATGAAGTTGTTAGCCCCACTATACAGCAATTCCCAAACGATTGGCAACCCGTTGTCGGAAAATTTTGTCGATAAGTCGGACGTACGACCTGTCTCTGTTTTATTGCTAACTTTTTCCAATTCAGCTACTTTAAACATATGTTCCATGAATCAAACATTTGTCCGGAGGGCTGTCTATGTTACCAAACAAACTGACCGACCGCGAACGTCAGGTCTATGAACAGATTGCAAATAACCCGTATATTTCCCAACACGACCTCTCCCAAATCCTCGCCTTGTCCCGGTCCACCGTCGCCAACGTCATCTCCCAGCTTGTACAGAAAAACATTCTGCTCGGCCGCGCCTATGTCCTGAATCATTCCCGTCCTGTCCTCTGCATCGGTGCCGCCAACGTCGACCGCAAGTATCACTGCCTGGAGCGCTTCGACTATAAGACATCGAATCCGGTGCGGTCGACCGCAAGCGCCGGCGGCGTCGCCAGAAACATCGCAGAAAACCTCGGGCGCCTCGGAAACCGGCCGACACTCATCACTGCTGCCGGCAGAGATGCCGACTGGGAAATCATCGCCCGCGCCTCTGCCGAGTATATCATAATGGACGGCGTCCTCCATCTGCCGGACCGGAACACAGGCACGTACACCGCTGTCCTCGACGAGCATGGAGAAATGACGATGGCCTTCGCCGATATGGCTATTTACGACGCTGTTCTTCCGGAGGAGATCCGTCGTCACGAGAAGAAATGGAAGCAGGCCGAATGCGTCATCGCCGATTTGAACTGCCCGCAGGAGACGCTCGCCTTCCTGCTTAAGGAAGCAGCCGCCGACCACACGCCGGTCGCCTTCATCACCGTCTCGATACCGAAAATGAAGCGGCTGCCCTCGGATATCAGCGGCCTGACGTGGCTGATGACGAACGTCGAAGAAAGCGCCGCACACTTCGACATTCCCATTCAAAACGAAGCCCAGTGGAAAGACGCCGTTGAACACTGGCTCGCCTGCGGTGTCCGCTATGTCACGGTGACGTGGGGCAAGCGGGGTGTCATGGTCGGGGAAAGCGGCGGCAGCATCCGCCACTATCCCGCCCCTGCCCTCGACACGACCGTAGACGTCACCGGCGCCGGAGATGCATTCTCCGCTGCTGTGCTGCACGCCTGGCTCGACGGCAGTCCACTGTCCGAAGCCGTCCATGCCGGACTGAAGAGCGCCGCCCTCTGCGTCCAGACGACAGCGACCGTCCATTCCGATTTGACGACCCATCTATTAAAAAAACAGGAGGAGTTCCTATGAATCTCAATCCCTATCTCTCCCTATCACAAGAAGTGAACGAAGCTTTGGAAACAGGAAAGCCTGTCGTCGCCCTCGAATCCACCATCATCTCCCACGGTATGCCGTATCCTGAAAACATCGAAACGGCGAAGGAAGTCGAGCGGATCATCCGGGATAACGGAGCCGTCCCGGCGACGATCGCCATCCTTGACGGCCGGATCAAAATCGGACTGACAGCGGAAGAATTGACAGCGCTCGCCTCAAGGGATGATATCACCAAAGCTTCCCGTAAAGACCTCCCGTATCTGCTTGCGACCGGCCGCTCCGGTGCGACGACGGTAGCCGCAACGATGATTTGTGCCGACCTCGCCGGCATCCGCCTGTTCGTGACCGGCGGCATCGGCGGCGTCCACCGCGGGGCCGAAACGACGATGGACATATCGGCAGACCTGGAGGAGCTCGCCAGGACGAACGTCGCAGTCATCTGTGCCGGTGCGAAATCGATCCTCGACCTCGGCCTGACCCTCGAGTATCTGGAAACGAAAGGAGTACCAGTGATGGGGTATCAGACCGACTCCCTTCCTGCCTTCTTCACGCGCACATCCGAGTTTGCCGTCCATTTCCGCGTCGATGACGCAGAGGAAATCGGGCGCATCCTTCATACGAAATGGGAGCTCGGTCTTCAAGGAGGAGCCGTCATCGCCAACCCGATCCCTTCCGGTCACGCCCTTGATGCGTCCTACGTGACGGGCGTTATCGAAGCGGCGCTCGTTGAAGCGAAGCAGCAGAGCATCACAGGCAAGGACGTCACACCGTTCCTGCTGGATCACGTCAACCGCGCCACCGAAGGCAGAAGCCTCGCCGCTAACATCGAACTTATCAAAGCGAATGCCGGACTCGGAGCCGCTGCAGCCGTCGCTTTTTATGAACAAAAGAAAAAAGCCTATCAGCGATAGGCTTGTCCAGGAAGAAGCTTTGTTTCCATCCGCCGGCGGGAAAAGGGGGTACCTTTCCCCTTCTCCGACCCGATCGGCGACTGCTTTTGGAAAACGATATGCTTCTTATTTTTTCTTCTTTCTATACACCCCTAACTAAAGATCAGTTCCTTTTTTGCCAGACCAAGCGCCTCATCTGTCGTACGGTGGATATCCTGGATCATCCGCGGGTGATCGACGAGCGATACGCCGTAGGATGGAATCATCTTGGCGAGCTTCGGCTTCCATTGATCGATATGGTCAGGGAAGCAGCGGTTCAGCACATCGATCATGACGTGCACGGCTGTCGACGCCCCCGGGGATGCCCCGAGCAAAGCCGCAATCGAACCGTCCGCACTGTTCACGACTTCCGTCCCGAACTGGAGCGTTCCTTTGCCGCCTTCCTTCGTATCCTTGATTACCTGGACACGCTGGCCGGCAACGACGAGGTCCCAGTCGGAGCTCTTCGCATTCGGGATGAACTCCCGTAAAGCATCCATCCGCTGCTCCTTCGACAGGAGTACCTGCTGAATCAAATACTTCGTCAGCGCCATTTCCTTCATTCCCGCTGCAAGCATCGTCAAAATGTTGCCCGGTTTGATCGATGTGAACAAATCCATCAATGAACCTGTCTTCAGGAACTTCGGCGAGAACCCTGCGAACGGACCGAACAACAGCGTCTTCTGATCGCCGATATAGCGGGTATCCAAGTGCGGCACCGACATCGGCGGTGCACCTACAGGAGCTTTGCCGTACACCTTCGCTTCATGCTGTTCGACAATCTCCGGATTCTTGCAGACAAGGAACTGCCCCCCGACAGGGAAACCACCGATTCCTTTGCCTTCCGGGATGCCGGACTTCTGCAGAAGATGGAGACTTCCACCACCCGCACCGAGGAATACGAAATCCGCCTTCCGGGTTTCCAGCTTATCGTTCTTATCATCGTACATCTTCAATTCCCAGCGGCCGTCGTTCGTCCGATATAAATCCTTGACGTGGTGATGATGCTGCACTTCCACCCCTTTGGCCTCCAGATTCTGAAACAGCTTCCTTGTCAAGGAACCGAAGTTGACGTCGGTACCGCTATCCATCTTCGTCGCCGCGACCGGTCCGTGAGTATGGCGGTCGTTCATGATGAGCGGAATCCACTCTTTCAACTGCTCTGGATCTTCCGAATACTCCATCCCTTTGAAAAGAGGATTTTGTGACATCGCATCATAGCGCTTCTTCAGGAAGTCGACATTCTCTCCTCCGAAGACGAGACTCATGTGGGGCAGTGGCCGGATGAACTGTTCCGGGTCCTTCAACTGGCCGGTCTTCACCAAATGAGACCAGAACTGTTTGGACACCTGAAACTGTTCATTGATCGAGACAGCCTTCGTCATATCGATCGAACCATCCGCCTTTTCCTTCGTGTAATTCAACTCACACAAAGCCGCATGGCCAGTCCCTGCATTATTCCATTCATTCGAGCTTTCTTCTCCGGGCGTTCCGAGCTTCTCAAAAACGGTAATGTTCCAATTTGGGGCTAATTCTTTCAAGAGTGAACCGAGGGTCGCACTCATAATGCCAGCACCTATCAAGATCACGTCTGTTTTCGTTTCTCTGCTGCTCATATTAACCATCCTTATATCATGAAATTTGCAGAAAAGATGCCGAGGTCACAAAATCGCACCTCTCCTGTCATTTAATGACCCTGTCTCTATGATACCGCTTTATACACCGAAAAGTCACTATTATCTAACAATTATATACAATTTTTCATATCGGAAAACGGCAGGAAAGGCGTCTGTCCGCACATGACCAAGGAAAAATACGTTCTCCGATATAGTAAGAAAAGAAAGCATGTCCCGTGCATGCAAAAAACACATGGGACGAAAATTGGAATCGTGCTACCATTTCCCATAGAAAGGGTGCTATGTATCTTCCTGAAACCATGACAAAATAGGTTCCGGATCTCCTCACATTTTTACTTTTGTATCAGAAGAAAGGATGCTCGCCGTGAAGGGCGGAGGGAAATGGGCAGACTCCGACGGGATTAGCGGAAGAGGTGAGACCCCGGAAGAGCGCAGCGATGAGGAGGCTCACCGGCCGCCCCGTGGAAAGCGTCCCATTTCCCGGAGCCCGTCCCTCTTACCTGAAAATATTTTTTTCAAAAAGCAGAAGAGAGGCGTAGATTACGCCTCTCCTGATTCCTTCTCCTTAAGCAGCTGCCGTCTCTTCCTGGCAACGGTCGAAGCGACGACGGCATAGCCCATCAAGAAGATGGCAAGCAGACTGTACGCCGCTCCTTCAAAACCTCGGATCATGACGAAGCCGACAAAAAACAGGATGGTGGCAGCCAGGGCCGCCAGCATCGTCGGCAGCATCTTCACCAGCAGCGGCAGATTCTTCTGCGCCAGCCAGTACGAGAGTATCACGACCAGCACCCCGGGAATCGTCGCAACGAGAAATGGTCCCCCAATCATCATCCTTTCCGCCTCCAATCCGATTAGATTAAGCTAATACTATCCAATATTAACCCGTTCAGCAAGGGGCATTCTCCCAATCTACAAGAAACGAAAAAAAACGCCGGAGTCTCCGACGTTTTTCGTCATTTTTCATAGTAGTAACAGGGACAGACCAGGGGCAAGGATCGACACGATGACGGCGCTCAGCACCATGGCGATCGTACTGATCGAGCCTTCCAGCGTATCGCGCTCCATCGCCGTCGCTGTTCCGATGGCGTGGGAGGCACTTCCCATCCCGACGCCGCGCCCGATCCGGTGCGTCAGGTTCGTATAGCGCATGACGAACGGATGGATCAGCACACCGCCGATGCCGGCGATCATGACGAAGACAGCGGCGAGCGGCATCGCACCGCCCGTCGATTCGGCAATGGACATCGCAACAGGCGTCGTCACGGATTTCGGGACGATCGAATGGATGATCAGGCTGCTGAATCCTGCCCACTTACTGAGGAGCAGACCTGACGTGATGCCGACGATGGCACCGATGAACGTACCTGTGACGATCGGGACGAGCATACGCTTCAGAATCTCCCTGTATTGATACAACGGATACGCAAGCGCCACGACGGCCGGCCCCAGCAGGTGATCGATCCATTTCCCGCCTGTCATATACGTTTCATACGGCAGGTGGAAGACGAGGAGGAACGCGATGATGATCACCGTGGAGACGATGATCGGCGCCGTGTACATCCGGTTGTGCTTCCGGTAAACGAAGGTCGCCGCCTTATAGGCAGCCACCGTGAGGACGACCATGAAGATTCCGATACCTATCTCCTTCATGCTTCCTCCCTCCTTCTGACCATCCGCTGGGTGACGACTCCGGAGAGCCCCATCACAAGCGCGGTGCTGAGAAGGCCGATCACGATCAGAAGCAGCCCTTTTCCTTTAAAGACGTAAGCGTAACTGATGATACCGACGGTCGCAGGGATGAAGAAGAACGGGAGGTTCGCGATCATGAAGCCCGTCCCTTTCCGGAACCACTTCTCCGGTACCGCCTTCAGCATCAATAATACGAATAACAGAAGCAGGCCGATGACGCTGCCGGGAATGAACAGGTGGAGCGCCGACTGGATCCACGTCCCGATCAGATAAATAAGATAGAGTCCGGCTATTTGTAAGAGAATCTTTGCTGCTTTTGACACAATGAATCCTTCTTTCCTTAATGAACTTCCAACCCCTAGTATAGTACGCTTCCCGTCTCAGGTCACCGTTTTTGCAGGTAGAAAAATGCCCCCGATGTTACGTAAGCGTCTTCTTTTGCCTGCCCATGCGCTTGAACTCATACATCTTCCGGTCGGCTGCCGTGTACAGTTCCTCTGTCGACATGCCCGGCTCATACGCTTGATAACCGTAGCTGAAACGAGTCTGGCGGAGAAGCGCCTCCTCCTGCCGCTTCAACTTCCGCTCGACTTCCGTGACCGCAGGCACGACGTTCCGGATCTCCTTCTCGACGACGACGATGAATTCATCCCCGCCGAGGCGGGCGCAAAGCCCTTTGTGCTGGAAGACCTTCTTCAACACACGGGCAAAGCCGACGAGAACCTGATCGCCCTCTCGGTGGCCGTATTTATCGTTGACTTCCTTGAAATGGTTGAGATCGATCAACAGTATGCCGAAGGGACGACGGATCTCGATCAGGTGATTGACATAGACTTCATAACTCTGCCGGTTATAGAGCTTCGTCAGGAAATCCTCCTCCGTCGTCGCCGATTCAAGAAACGTATAGGAGACGAGAATCCCGATCACGATTGCCGTCCATGAGAAATAGATCCGCGATTCGAACAGCTGGACGACCATTCCGACGATCGGCAGCGCAAAGAAAAGGAGGAAGAGACCGGTGACATACGAGGGCAGCCGCTTTCGATTCTTAATAACGAATGCGAACATATAGACATATTGACTGCCGAGGACGACGTAATGGACGTCTTTGAACGCGGCGCTGCTGTATTTATTGATGCCCGGTTCGACGTCGAAGTAGATAGGATGATAGATATTGATGAGAAGGACAGCAAGCGTCACGATGCTGAGCTGCTGGTAGTACATGCGTTTCTGCACACGGGAAGGATCTTTGAAAAGGTGGTAATCGACATACGACAGCATCAGACCGCCGAGGACCGGTCCGATCAGGAACAGGAGGAAGTTGGTCGAATACTCGAGTACGAATGCCCCGGGGAACAGCTTCTTGTCGAAAATCCACGTCATCGGTTCGAGAACGATCGCACAGGCGGTCGCTGCCATGATCGTCTTCAGCACCTTCTTCCCGAAGCTCTCCACCTTGGACTTCGCCCGCATGATCATATACAGGACAGCCAGAATGACAAGGGCAAATAGATTGATTTGAAACTGCACGATGATCTCCATACACCGCTCCCCTATACCGATAGATTTTCTTCTTACTTTCTACCTTTCTCCCATACTCTCCTGCATCCCGAACAGCAAAACGTCCTTTTTCAGTAAAAAAACAACAAAAAACGCCCTCATCCGAGGACGTTTTTCACCATCATTTTCTTTCAAGGAATGCACGCATATAACCATTGACCTCTGCCGGCTTCTCGTGGTGCGGCGCATGGCCGACCCCCGGCATACGGTGGATCGTGATATCCGGAACATACGCTTCGATCCCGTCCAGGTTACTGTTCTCAAAAGCGATATCGTCATCGCCCCAGATCAGGAGTGTCGGCGCTTCGAACGTGTCATACGGCAGGCGGAGCGGCTTCTTCAGATGCTCCTCGAACGGGAAGAAGGAAATCGCCCGGTAATAGTTCAGCATCGCGTTCATCGCTCCCGGCTGTGTCCAGGCATCGACGTATTTCTGCGCCTCCTCCTCGGTCAGGTAGCCTTTCTCGAGCCCCGGATAGGTCACAATCTTCTTCACCCGCTCCGCATCATTCTGAAGCAGGAGCTCATGCGCATCCGGACGCTGGAAGAATCCCATATAGCTGCTCGCTTCCCGCTGGGCCGGATTCTCCGCAAGCTCCCGACGGAACGTATGCGGATGCGGCGCATCGAACATGATCAGTTTTTTCACATAAGAAGGGTCCGTATAGGCAAGCGACCAGGCAATCGCACCGCCCCAGTCATGCGCGACGAGGATACATTCCTTCTCTCCGAACGCTTCGATCACTTTCTTCACATCATCAACGAGAATCTTCATCTTATAAGCCTCGACATCCTCCGGCTTATCGGAGAGGTTGTAGCCGCGCATATCGACCGCGACGACCTTATAATCCTCCGCGAAGGCTTCCATCTGATGGTTCCAGTTGTACCAGAAGTACGGGAATCCGTGAAGGAACAGCATCAGCTCTCCTTCTCCTTTGGTAACGTAATGAAGATGGACATCATTCACTTTTACATAGTCTTCTTTCCACATCTGCCTCATCCTTTCTGCTAAAACTTTCCACATCGAGACACTTTACTCCTCCCCCGGAATGGAATCAATGAAACAGACCTCTCTACTGAAAAAACAGGAAAGGAAGACTAACAATCAGGGAATCACGGAAACGATCTGAGCGGAAGGTCACAGAAGAGGCGGTCAGACAGTCGGAGTCGGCGTGTTCTTTTTTTGAAGTAAAAACGTTCCTTGCTCCGGTAAAGCCTCCAGACTCCCCTCTCCCCGTTCTTCAAATCTACCGAACTCTTTGCGGAAATACATTGGAATGTCTCCAACCGGGCCGTTCCGGTGCTTGCCGATATGGAGATGGATTTTATCCTTGTGTGCTTCATCCTGCGGGTCCTGGGATTGGTAGAGGAAAGTGATCATATCGGCATCCTGTTCGATATTGCCGGATTCGCGCAGGTCAGACAGAAGCGGAGGCTTCTCGCGGCGCTGGTCGACCTGGCGGGAAAGCTGGGATAGGAGGATGATCGGAATGTTATATTTCACCGCCATTTTCTTAAGGGAGCGGGTAATGTGGCCGATTTCGAGGTCGCGGCGTTCATGGCGGTCATTCGTGGACATCAGTTGGAGATAGTCGATGATGATCATCGGACGCGGAGGTTTATGTCTGCGAAGGTAAGCTCTCGTATGAGCGTGGATATCCTCGTAGGTAGGGGCGTGGGTATGGATGTCGAGTTCCCATTCGGAAATCCGCCCGACCGATTCCACGACGCCTTCATAATCGCTGTCGCTGAACATCCTCGACCGCCATTTCCTGCCGTTCACCGACGCATCCGCCGAAATCATCCGCTGCAGCAGCGGCTTGACGGCCATCTCCAGGCTGAAAATCTGGACACTGCCTCCGCCCTCACAATGATTGGCCGCAAGATGAAGCGCATAGGCCGTCTTCCCCATCGACGGACGGGCCGCCAAAATCACCAAATCGCCGGGCTGAATGCCGCCGGTTTTAATATCGAGCAGCTCATTACCTGTTCCATAACCGGTCTTCCCCTTCTCCGCTTCATCCATCTCACGGACGATTTCAAGCAGCGTTTCTTCGATCTGCTTGTCGGTGCAGTCCAGACTCAACTTGCGGTATTTCTCCGAGAACTGATAGAGTTCTTCGATTCCGTCATCTGTCGGGTCGTTCATATAGCGGGTACAGGCCTCTCCCAACGCCCTGTGACGATAGGCATCGAGGACGAGCCGCTGATCGTGCCGGAACGTAGTGGTCGTCGCAATCGATCCTGCCAGTTCCGCCAAATACCCGACGCCTCCCACTTTGCCGATTTCTCCCTTCAGCTCTGTCGTGACCGTGAGGATGGTGACCGGCTCGTTGCGCTCATGGATATTCTTCATCCCCTCATAAATCCGCCTGTGCCCGGGATTCGAGAAGTGGACCGGAAACAACAGCGCATCCTCCATCAATCCCCCATCCAACAAAATCGATCCGATCACTACTTGTTCTGCCGCTTCATTTATAAACATCCTGCGTCACCTTCCTCATCAGATTTTTCATCGCTTCTTCGAATTTCCGCTTCGTTTCCATGGATACTGCCGCCGCTTCCTGCGCCCATTTCCGTTCTTCTTCCAGCTGATCCTCCACTTCTTCCGGATACGACGCAATGTCCACGAGCCGCGGTGGAAAAGGATTCTCCCACACATACGCCGTGAGACGCTTCATTACCGGTACATACTCCATCTTCTCGATTTCCGGGACAAGCATGGCGATCGTGTTCTCAGTAAGCTGGAATTTATCCGGATAGAAATCCTTGATCGTCTTCAGCACCTTCACCGCTTCTTCATACGTCATTGCTCCCGCTCCCTTCGGAATGCTTCGAACAGGTCTTCACCGCCGCCTGCCTTCTCCTTCATCGAGTCGATGCGGTACACATCAGCGACCGTCTTCACCCCGTCTGCCGCCCACCGTTTCAGGATCGCTTCACAATACCGGAAGAAATGCTTGTTCTGCTCCACGGACCGTTTGACGGCCTCGATCACAAGCCTGTCCGAAAGCTCCTCACACCAGTAGGTGATCCGTTCGATGATCAACGGATTCAATGGGCCGATATGCTGCTCGTAGAACGTATGAGGATCGATCAAAGGAGCGTCCGCCTCCTCATGCTTGTTTTGTTTCTTTTCCTTTTGTTTATATAAAGGGGCTGTCCCACGGGCCGTACCATGGTCCGGCTCAAGGGCCGTTCCTCCGGCCGAACCGGTAATCTGTTCCGGCCCCAGCTGCGAGATCATCTCATACACCGGAGCACGGTTTCTCGCAACGAAGGTATGCTTGATATACCCCTTCTCCTTCAGCTCCTTCCGCGCCCGTTTGAAGGACGTCTCCGACAGGCGTGCCTTCGTCATGAGCACCATCGACGGCAGCGCGAACTCCTTCTTCCACCCTGCTTTGTTGTTGAAATGCATGAGCGACACCCAGAGGATCGCTGCTCCTGCGCTCATCTCCTCCATCTCCAATCGGTCCAGGAACACGTTCAACTCTTTCAAATAATTCATCCTTCCAACTCCTTTCATTTTCTGGAGGACTATAAAAAGCCTCTCAATCTATAATCGAAAGAACCTCGCATTTTGGTGTCACGTTTTTGCAAAAAAAATATTTTTTTCTGAAGAAATTCGAAAAACGATTCTGTTTACAAACCTAAAAAGTGGGAATATAATAGTCGTGTGTTAAGTTTTTACCTCAGGCAACTTTTTATGATAAAGGCAAAATATACAGAAACAGGTGAAGAAACATGAGTAGTACCAGCACAACCACATCCGCAGCAGAAGCGGTGCTGCGCGGGGATGTAAAGGGGCTGAAGCGTCTCCTTCCGTTCCTCGGACCCGCGTTCATCGCAGCCGTCGCCTACATCGACCCCGGGAACTTCGCAACGAACATCGCCGCAGGCTCCACCTACGGCTACCAATTGTTATGGGTGATCGCCTTCTCGAATTTGATGGCGGTCCTGATCCAGTCGATGTCCGCGAAGCTCGGCATCGCGACCGGCCGGAATCTCCCTGAAGTGGCACGCGACCGCTTCTCGAAAAAGACGTCGATCTTCCTCTGGATCCAGAGCGAGCTCGTCATCATCGCGACCGATCTTGCCGAATTCATCGGAGCGGCACTCGGCCTGCACCTGATCTTCGGCATCGGCATGGTTCCGTCTGCCGTCATCACGGCGCTTGCGAGCTTCGCTGTCCTTGAAATGCAGCGGAGGGGGTACCGCGCCTTCGAAACGACGATTTCCGCCATGGTGCTGATGGTCGTCCTGGCCTTTGCGCTCCAGACGTTCTTCGCGCACCCTGACTGGACCGAAGTCGGCCACGGCATCGCCGTCCCGAGTTTCGAAGGCACAGACAGCATCATCCTCGCCGCCGGCATCCTCGGCGCGACCGTGATGCCGCATGCCATCTACCTGCATTCAGCACTCACGAATAAGCGCGTCGTCGGCAGGACCGAGAAAGAGAAGAAGCAGATCTTCCGCTTCGAATTCATCGATATCGTCCTTGCGATGATCATCGCCGGTGCCATCAACATGAGCATGCTCGTCATCGCAGCCGCCCTGTTCTTCGACCGCGACATGCGCATCGACGATTTGACCGTCATGTTCAACGAACTCGGCTCGACGCTCGGACCTTTCACAGCGATCCTGTTCGGCTTCGGCCTCCTGATCGCAGGACTCTCGAGCTCATCGGTCGGCACGATGTCCGGCGACGTCGTCATGCAGGGCTTTATAAGAAAAAGCATCAACCTGTACCTCAGGCGTGCCATCACGATGATCCCGCCGCTTGCGATCATCCTCTCAGGCGTCAACGCGACGAAAGCACTTGTCACAAGCCAGGTCGTGCTGTCCTTCGGCATCGCCTTCGCGCTCGTACCCTTGATTATGTTCACAAGCAACAGGGAGATCATGGGCGGATTGAAGAACCACCGCATGACGACGGCGGCCGCCTGGGTGATCTCTTTCATCGTCATCCTGCTGAACGCCTATTTGATCGTCGATACATTCCTGTAAAAAAGCACAAAAAGAGCCGAACCTCGTCCTGAGGTTCGACTCTTTTTTTCGTCTATGAAATTATCCTGCTGCCCGCTCGGTCTGATGCTCCGGGAACCTGCCCTTCAGCTTGTGGTCGAGCACGAAGTTTCCGAACGGAATCACGGAAGCGGCGAGGGCGCCGATCATCCATTTCTTGGACCAACGGACTTGATAGGTGACATAACCGACGACGAGGACATACAACACGAACAGCGCCCCGTGGATCATCCCGTTATACGTCACGAACTCCGGAATGTCCCATATATACTTCAACGGCATCGAGATGAACAAAAGAAACAGAAACGACAAACCTTCCAGGAATCCCGTCACTCTCAATTTTCCAATCGTTGTATTCAGCATGTGCAATCTCCTTTAATCAAGGTGTTAATAGAATCTACCTCCATCTTAATCGCTCGGATAGACGGGCGCAATCCATACGGGAGGGGGATTCCTGCCGTTACGCAGCCATTGCGTCCTTCCCCTCCCTTCCAAACGTTGATAGGACAGGCTTCACGGGGACGGAACTCCATGAATCGAGGGTTTGTGACAATTCGTTGAAACCTGCTTTTCTGCACAAAAACAGACACGGGAGCGCCTCCCATGTCCTGTCACCTAAAGCCCCTGTGGAAAGCGGAACACGTTGTACGGATCATACCGTTCATTCACCATGTCCAGCCGCTTCGCATTGGCTCCGAAATATTCCCGTTCATAATCCTTCAACCCGCTGATTGGAAAATTCACATACGACCCGTCCGTGATCCGCTTGATATATTCGAAGCGCTCGCGGACCCATGCCTTGTTCTTCTCAGCGAACATATCCTCTGTCCATACGGATTGAATCCCGATGATATAGTGCGCATCCCGGTAGTAAAATGCCGTATCACGCTTATCGATCTTCGAGATCTGTCCGCCCATCGCATAGAACGAGACCGCTGCATACACCGATCCTTCCGCCGGATTCTGGACGAGCCCGGCTATCGTTTCGAACTCCTTATCCGTAAATCGCCGATCGACGAACCGCCCCGTCGATTTGAATTTCTCCGACGGCGGATACGTCTCCTCCACCTTCTGCACCGCCTCAAGGAACGGCGACTCCTCAAGCTCCACCCGGAACCCTTCCACTACCGCAAACGGCGCCAGCAGCAGCCGTGCTTCTTCCGGCGGACCGTAGAAGAACCCTTGAGCGAAGATGCCGAGCCCTTCTTCCGCCGCATGATAGAAGCTCGCCACCAGCGTCATCCGCTTGTCGAGACAAGGCAGCCACTCCTGCCAAATGTCCATCACCGCCGCCTGCTTCTCCTCCGTCGTGCCGACATAGTAGAAACGGACAAGCGTCACGTGACTGTTGACCGGCTTCGGCAGCTGGAACGTCATCTCGACGACGACACCGAAATTCCCGCCCCCGGCGCCCCGGCACGCCCAGAACAAATCTGCATGGCGGTGCTTGTTCGCTTTCACGATCTCCCCTTTGAAATTGACGAGCTCCATCTCCACCAGACTGTCGCAGCCAAGACCGAGCAGCCGGCTGGAAAATCCCCAGCCGCCCCCGAGCGTGAACCCGGCGACACCGACCGTCGGACACGTCCCCCCGGGAAAAACGTAGCCCTTCGAACCGACAAAATCGTACACTTCGGTATTCTTCGCCCCAGCCCCCATATAAAGGAGGTGGTGATGCTCATCCAACCGCAGCGCATTCAACCGGCTGATATCAATCACCAGCACGAAATCCCCCGTCGAATACCCCTCATAATGATGCCCGCCCGACCGGATCCGGATGCTCACCCGGTGCCTGCGCGCCCAGCGGATCGCATTCTTCACATCCTCTTTCCGCTCACAGTACACGATCACGAGCGGAAACTTATCGATCGCCCGGTTCCACTCCTGGCGCGCCTCTTCATATTCCGGGTCCTTCGGAGTGACCACCTCTCCTGTCAGACCTTTCAAAAACGGTATTTCCGACCCCACTTCTTCCACCTCTATTTTAATAATCGTTATCTATTATTCTATTCTTGCGTGGGAGAAAGGTGAGGGCAAAGGCGCTGGATGGAAAAGTAGTTGAATAGAGAGAAGAACGTAAGCAATCCTTCCAGTAACCTGCTTTGACTTACTTAAAAAAGAGGATTCCCGTCAACTCGGAAGCCAGATATCCTCATACCCATTCTGAATCGAATACTCATATAAATGGACCATCTTCTCTTCTTTATAGTGCAGCAAATCCCTGTCATGGACGACAAGCTCCGGATAGGTAAGCAGCGATTCATTCCGTTCTACCACATCATCCAAGTAATCCCGCACAGGAATCTTATCGTTTTTCGACGTGTTGCACCTTCTGCATGTTAACACGAGGTTCCACAGATGATCCGACTGCACAAATGACCACGGAATGAAGTGATCGACATGTGTCTGCACATCCCCTTTGGCTAAGCTGCGTCCACAGTAAAAACAGCTCTGCTCAAAATACTGCAAGAGGACATTTTCAAACGGCTTCAACGTCGAACGCTTGGCTATGCTCTCCACCTTATCCAGCAGATAATGGACGTTCGGCACTTCATTGAGCTGTTCGATCATCTTCGCCATATGGTAGTTGATCAAATCCACCATCAATCGCTGGTATTTCCGCATGAACGTCAGGACCGCCTTATGGAACTGGAACTGCTCCGTCTTATGATCGAACGCATAGAATGCCCCATGGGTATCACCGTACAGGGCTCCGAAGACGTTTGTCTTCATCACAGACTTCACCTGTTTCACTGCCCTCAACTGTATAGTAGGATCCAGTTTATCAAACGTTACATCTCTCGGGATATTCCCCTGTGATTGTATGTCCAACAATCGATTGACGACCGCAGACCCCCGCGTCCCCTGCTCCAGCTGATGATGAATCACGAGATTCCAATAGATTTTCGTAAAAGAATAGGCCAGCTGATCATAGGTGACCTGACCTTGCTCATCGACTTGGTAAAGGTTTTCGACCATCGCTTTTAACAGTCCGAATTTATAGGTGGCAGACTTCTTCGATCGTGCTGTCAGGACGATGGTGAACGTCCGCCATATTTGTTCTTCGGTGAGATAGAGGGCTTTCAATTCTCCGACCTTCAGTTTATGGCTCATCTGTCCTCTCCCTCCACAGATTCATTATTCAACTCCCCTTAACAGTAAGGGAAAATTTAGAATAATACCAAAAAAGTGCAGCCGGCAGCTGCACTTTTGATAGAAACCCCTATTTCATTCAGAAACCGCCAACCGCACGACAAGCTCCAATCCCGTTTCCAACACATCCTCATCCAAATCGAACTTCGGATGGTGGTGAGGATACCGGCTCTTCTCCCCCTGCATGCCCACGTTGATGAACAATCCTTCTTTCTCCTTCAAGTAATAAGAGAAATCTTCCGCTCCCATCACCGGTTCCAGCTCCATGAAGGCGTCCGCACCGAAGCTCGTTTCGATGAGGGCTTTCGCTTTCTTGCAGGATTCCGGATGGTTATAGAGCGGCGGGGTGCCTTCGATGAATTGGTAGTGGCCTTTGGCACCGAAGCTGTCGCTGATTTTTTCCGTGAGGGTTACGGTTTTCTGGTGCATCATGTCCGCGCCTTCGAACGTGAGGGCGCGGATCGTCCCCTTCAAATGGACTTTATCCGGCACGATGTTGTAGGAGTGGCCCGCTTCCATCTTGCCGAATGAGATCACGCCCGGGTGCATCGGGTTCAGGTTACGGCTGATGATCGACTGGAAGCTTTGGATCAGATGGGTCGCGATATAGATCGGATCTACCGTTTCGTGCGGGTTGCCGCCGTGGCCGCCGTTTCCTTCGATCGTGATGTCGAAATCATTGCAGGACGCCATCGCGTAGCCCTCGGCGAAGCCGATTTTTCCTTTCGGGACGTTCGACATGTAATGGATGCCGTAGATGGCATCGACGCCTTCGAGCACCCCGTCTTTCACGAGCTGCTGGGCGCCGCTCGGCGATTCCTCTTCCGAGCTTTGGAAAATCAACACGATGTCGTGCTTAATCTGATCCGGATGCTCCGTCATCCATTTGGCCGCACCGAGCAGCGTCGCCGTATGGCCGTCGTGGCCGCAGGCATGCATGACGCCGGGCACTGTAGAGGTATAGGGATTGTCGCCTTCTTCCTGAATAGGAAGGGCGTCCATATCGGCACGGAGGGCGATCGTTTTCTTCCCTTCCGTCCCTTTGAAAAGGGCGACGACGTTCGGTTCCGAGAATCCAGGCAGAACCGGGATGCCGAGTTCCTCCAGCTGTTTCTTTACGTAAGCGGACGTTTCGTGCTCCTGACCGGACAGTTCCGGGTGCTTATGGAAGTGTCTCCGCTGGTCGATCGTCCATTGGGTCAGTTGTTTATCTATCGCTATCGTTGTCATCATGTCAGCTACCTCCGTTGGTCATAAAGCTTAGAATGGGCCGAATTGGATGGCCTGGGCGATCAGCAGGAAGACGATGGCCATGCCGATCTGGATAAGGATGAGCGGGTACACCCACTTCACCCACTTCGTATATGGAATGCCGGCCATGGCGAGTCCTGCGACGAGGACGCCCGATGTCGGGAAAATCGAGTTCGAAATACCGTCGCCAAGCTGGAAGGCGAGGACGGCTGTCTGTCTCGTCACACCGACGAGGTCGGCGAGTGGTGCGATGATCGGCATCGTCAGCGCCGCCTGTCCGCTTCCGGACGGGACGAGGAAGTTCAGGAACAGCTGGACGAAGAACATGCCGATCGCGTTCAAGGCAGGGGTCAGTTCTCCTAAGAAGCTCGCTGCATAGAACAGGATCGAATCCATCAATTTCCCGTCCTGGAAGACGACGATGATCGCCTGGGCGAAACCGATGATGAGGGCGCCCGCCATCACCTGTTTGGCACCGTCCATCAGGCTGTCCGCGATTTTATTCGGGGACATTCTCGCAATGATTCCGACGAGGACGCCGAACAAAAGGAAGAGTGCAGCGATCTCTCTGATATACCAGCCGAACTGTAGCACACCGTAGATCAGTACGCCGAAGTTCGCAAGGAAGACGAGAAGGATCCATTTGTGATGCGTCTCCATCTTCACTTGGGATGTCGTTTTCAACTTATCTTTCGGAGCATTTCCGAGATAACGGAGCTCCGGATACTTTTTCACTTTTTTCGCATAGCGGTAAATGTAGAAGACTGCGACCAGATAGAAGCTCGCAAGCAGGATGATCCGGAATCCCATGCCCGAATAAAGCGGCAGTTCGGCGATCCCTTGAGCGACGGCGACGTTGAACGGGTTCATCACCGCACTCATGAAGCCGATGTTCGCACCGATCGCAACCATGGCGTAGCCGACGATCGAGTCGAATCCGAGCGAAATCGCAAGCGGAGCGACGATGGCGATGTAGATGATCGTCTCCTCCGCCATCCCCATCAACGACCCGAGGATCGCGAAGAACAGGGTCAGCACAGGGATCAGCAGCAGTTCCTTATCCGCAAGCTTCTTCGTAAGCGTGAAAATCAGCGCATCGAGCGCCCCGGTCGCCTTCAGGATTCCGAAGGCACCGCCGATGATGAGGACGAAGAAGATGATCCCCGCTCCGTTCACCATTCCGGTATGGATGCTTCCGAATACGTCGAAGAAGCCGACCGGCGACTGATCCGTGAACTCGAAGGAATCAGGATCGACGACCGTACGTCCGTCCTGTTCGACCCGCTGATATTCCCCCGCCGGCAGGATATAAGTCAGTACCGCGGAAAGGATGATGACCCCAAAGATGAGTGCAAAGGCGTTGATGTTGATTCCCTTGTTCTCCTTCGGTTGATTCGGTTGTGGTGTCGTTTGCTGATTACTATGTGCCATCTGCCTGATCTCCTTTTCGTGAAGCTGGAAGTAAACGAAAAACAGCAGCGTCCCCGCCGCTGCTGCATCAGTAGGTATGTATCCATCATGCCGTGACAATGATCCCGATCCAAGCTTCCCTCTGACTGCGCTTTTGACGTCCAACTCTATGAATGTTTATGCATTATATCGTATATTAAAACAATCGATAACGCAAGGAGATAATCAATTAATTTGAATAAAAAGATGGACTTTTGTATAAATATTCGTTTTACAGCTTCATACTCTCATAGATTTCCAGAAGCGTACCGGCCGGATCCCGGAAATGGGCGACCTTGATCCCCCAATCCTTCTGTTCCGTCGGCGTAGTAAGAAACGTCACCTTCTCCCGCATCTCCTCATACACCGCTTCCACATCATCCACCCGGAAGATCAGCGCCGCCGTATCGACCCGAGGGATTTCCTCCTTATATATCTCCCCGACCGCCTCCATCATCTGCCTGCGCTCGAACAGACCGAGCGTACAGCCTTGGAAACGGAAATCGGCATAGTTCGAATCCTCATCTCCCCAAACGACCGCAAAGCCGAGGACATTCTTATAGAAGTGAAAGCATTCCTTGTAGTTATCGACAAGAAGGCGGGTGTGCGTCATTTCCATCTGCATGTCTCCTTTTACGGTTTTCTTCATTTTACCAAATTTTCTAACTATTTTCTCCGTAAAAAAAGCAAGGCTCCATAGAGTCCTGCTTCTTTCATTAGAACAGAAAATAACCATGGATGGCACCAATCAGTGGAAAAATAATCAGATGGTCCCCGATAGCTATATACATATTCCTTCTAGATAGCAGGCCGAACAGGGAATTCTTCACATACACGACCGATATGAGTAAACCGACGATAAGCCCGAGGAAAGCACCTGGAAGGATTCCCTGCTGATGGAAAGCCTGAACGAGAGCTCCGATCAGGAAAGAACTGATAAAGCCGATAAGGACAGCGGCAGCATAGTGGGCCGGATGGTTCGCCCCCTCCTTCCCTTTCAATCGAAGAGAATAATAGATTGTCCCATAAAGAATGTAAATAACAGCGCCGACAATAACGGCAATCAGAGATACTTCCATAAATATTATATTCCTCCTTTAACTCGGCTCGATCGGCAAGGCGATGGCACGAATGCGGACCTGGAGCGACAGTCCACCACTCTCCTCGAATATTTCGGTCATTTCAAGAGGGTTCCCCAAGTATTTATATCCAGACTGCGGCAGCCAATAGCTGTACAGCTCTGAATAGCATTCAATCAGCATCCCTCGATCCTCATAGGGAACAGGGATGTCGAAGGAATAAACGACATACTTCCCACCAGGGAACCGCTCCACGCTCTCCCCATCCACCTGCGCAGGGTCCACCGTCACTCTACAGTCGTAGAAACTTTTCTCCGGCGGGGTGATGTACGGATTATTCCGTGGCTCACCAATCATCAACGTCGATGCTCCCAACAGGTCCCTGGATTTACACCAATGATAGGCGCCCTTCCACACATCTGGAATTCCGGATGTGTAGGACCCGATATGATAACGGTTCACGGTAAAGGATTCAGGAAGGCGGGTGACCTCGACCTTATCCAAATCGAGCCATTTGAATTCATTATAGGCTTCATCTTCCACATCTGCTTTCGAGTTTCTGCGGAGAAGTTTAGAATTCTTGCTGTTTTTATACTCCCTCGGAAACCGCTCCAGATAAGCCCCCTTCCTCCACAGCTTCGGACTTGTACGGAAATATGACTGGAAGGAATAGGTGAAATACGATATGGAGGAGAACCCGCAGGTCATGCCTACTTCTGTAATCGCAAGGTGGGGCTCATAGATTAATAGATGGGCAGCCTGTTCGAGCCGCATCCGCTTTACGAACGCGGCAGGGGTTTCCCCGATCATCTCTTTGAATAAGCGTTGAAAATAATACGGCGAATATGAGGATAACTTAGCCAGACGAGAAAGGCTTAAATCCTCCGTTAAATGGGTGGTTATGTAATCAATGACCTTCACCATCAACTGTTGCTGCACTTTATTCCGGGACATGGAAACCCTCTCCTTTATACGATTCTTACATGAATTTCAGCAGAAAACAGAGGGATCTCAGGTAAGAATGGGGATAAATTAAACAATATGCAATACACTTTCTCCGAGCTCTTTGCCTATCCAGAACAGCCTTCTTTTCGTGGTACTATCGCCACTCAGCCGATGCTTTTTTTCATCTGATACTGTTGGATGACATCCCCCGCCACAAGATCCGCCAACCCTTCATATTCCTTCGTATCCATCATGAAATTATGAACGGAAAGCTGTTCGATTCCGAAGTCCACCTTCAACTGCTGGAGGATGGCGGGGATGCGGGCCGTCAGCGATTGATCGGTCACCTGCATCTGCAGGACCATCGCCTTCGCTTCTCTCTGCATGAAGGATATCCAGCCGACCCTTTCCCCGTCCAGACAGATGTGGTACGCATTCCCCGTCCGTTCCAGGCGGTTCTGCCACGGCGTGCGGTACGGTTCCGTCACATCCTCCTCCTCTTTTTCAAAGCGTATGTCCGGAAGACCATCATCCGGGGACGGCAAAGCGCCAAGCCCGGCGACCATCAGTTCGTTGATGGTTTCGAATCCGTATGCCTCATAAATCTGCCAGGCACGTGTGTTTTCCATGATCACTTCAAGCAGGACTTCGGCACAGTCCGCTTCTTCCGCGGTTTTGACAGCGAAGTCCAGCAGTTTGCGGGCGATGCCCCTTCCCCGGAACTTCGGACGGACGGCCATGCCGCCGATCCACGCCTGCTTCGTCTCCTGGAACACATCGATCCCAAAGAGCAGGACGGCGGCGATCTCCTCTTCTTCTATGTACACGACCGAGTGCTCCTTCGATAATCCCTGCTTCTCGATACGGTTCGCGAGTTGGTCTTCTGTCATCTGCATCGGCACGACGTAATCGGAGAATCCGTCGTTCATCGCCTCCGTCACATCCCCGAGCGGCACAGCTTGCATAGATTGGAACATTTCCAACGCCTCCTCTAGCCCTTTTCTATTATTATACCAAGAACCCCCTCCCTAAAGTCATAGAACGATAGGTACATATCCCCCGAAACCCGTTGAAATCCTTTCCAGTTATGTTACGGTGGAATTAACTGGAAGTTATCAAACAACTAAAGGAGTGGAGCGCATGAGAAAAAGCTTTCAGCTGTTAGGCATGGCCGTCGTCCTTTTGGTTTTCGGTTTCAGTCTCCCGATCACATCCTTCGCCGCCGGCACGGGTGGACAGTCGGGATCGATCGACCTTGCGAACTTGAATGATAACGAAAACGTTACGATTGAAAAATTGACCTATGATGAGATGATTGAAGAAATCGCCGCCAATGAGGGCATTTCCGTCGAGAAGGCGAAAGCCCAGCACCCGGATAAATCGAACGAACTGCAGAACGCCGCATCCAAACGTGCGACGACAGAAGGAAGCTCTTGCGGAGCCGTCGACCCGCACCGGATCGGCGTCAGCCTTGATGTGAGCTCTACACCTCTATGTCTGGACATGCGGTAGCGGATCCTTCTATTCTTTTGAAGAAATCGAAGATGTCGATATCAACCGTTCTTACAACGGAACATCAAAAGGCTTCGGCGGCAGCATCAAAGCCGAATTGACGAGCTCGACGACCATCTGGTGGAAGGTGAACGGAGACTTCTATAACAACCAGGAAATGACGATCTCCGGCTCTGCGACAGCGAGCGGCCTCGTCTGGTCCGGCACAGCCTCTGTCAGCAGCACATCCAACCACTACGCCTATATCTACGACTATGACACGTATTCCATTTATTAAAAAAACGACCAAATAGAGGCATCCGCCTATTCAACAAAATCGGTCCATCTGTTAAGGTGACTATAAATACGGCTCCAAAGAGGTGCATACCATGAAGCTATTCAAATGCTTGATTGTCGGTTTATCCGCCCTGGCTCTGGTCGCATGCCAAAGCCAGGACACCGCATCCGGAAACGAGACGGAAGATACCGGGGCTTCGGAAGAGGAAGCGTCCTATGACGGGAAGCCCCTCGTCTTTGCTTACGCAGGGGAAGACGAACCGCCGGAAGTGGAGAACCTGGAATTGGTCCCTGTCGATTTGGCAGAGCTTGAGAGCGATGAACGCGACTATGACGGCTTGATCGTATCGAAGGATGCCTTCGATACGGCCGACGGGAACGAGTACGTCGAGTTTTACGAGCAGTCCCCGTACCCGATTTTCTTCCTCGGAGCGGATGAGACGCACATCCATGCGTTTCTGATGGAAGACCTGTCTGTCGGTACCGTGAATAACGAAGGTGCCGGCTACGTCCAGGGCGTCTACAACAGCCCGGACGGCGAGAAGAAGACGTGGGACATCTACCCGGAAGAAGGAGAGGAGAACGTCGATGAAGCGATGATCTACGAGATTGCCGACGTCGTGGAGACGTTCCAGAACGAACAGGAAGCATGATCATAGAAGCCGCCGCGCCTTTCCCTCGATGGGCGCGGCGGCTTCTTGATGTTTTGACTCCCATAATTTTCTTCCCGTATGATGGAAGGGACAAAACCATAGGGAAGTGTAACCAGTGAATAAAAGGATAAACCCGGAGCTGCGGGAACATCTCGACCAGTTTCCCGGCTTCGACGACTACATGAACGAAGCCTATCTGCCTGCGATCCGTGCAAATTCCGCCGAAAGGAAGGAGCCGTACACGGATCCGGCCGTTTCCATGACCGATGAGACGATCACAGGACCGGACGGCGATGCGCTGAAATGGAAAATCTACCGGCCGAAGGACAGCGACGAGACGCTGCCTGTCCTGTTGTGGATGCATGGCGGCGGATTCATCCTCGGTGCTTATGACGAAAGCGACGGCCTGTGCAGCGACATCGTCAAGACGGCCGGCTGTGTCGTCGTTTCCGTCGACTACCGCCTTGCCCCGGAGCACCCGTATCCCGCTGCGCTCGAGGATTGCTATGCGGCGCTGACGTGGATCGCCGACCATCACGAAGCGATGAACATCGACCGCGACCGGATCGGCGTCGCCGGCGTCAGTGCCGGAGGCGGCTTGACGGCGGCACTCGCCCTGCTTGCCCGGGACCGGCAATACCCGTCGATCTGTTTCCAAATGCCGCTCTATCCGATGATCGACGACCGCAACGACACTCCGTCGGCGCACGAAATCACCGAAGGGATGGTCTGGAACCACAAGACGAACGCCTTCGGCTGGCGGATGTATTTAGGTGCTCTTCACGACACGGACGACGTCACCGCCTACGCCGCCCCTGCCCGGGCCGAGGACTACAGCGGACTGCCGTACACGTACACGTGCATCGGCCAGCTCGACCCCTTCCGCAGCGAAACGCTCACCTATGTCACGAAGCTTGCCAAAGCAGGGGTGGACGTCGAATTCCATCTCTATCCCGGCGCCTACCACGGCTTTGAACAAGTCGCACCGGAAGCAGCCTTATCGAAGCGCGCCCGGGAAGAATATATCCAGGCCGTGAAGCAGGCCTTCGAACGGAAAGAAACATAAAAAGGACGGAGCCGAAGCTCCGTCCTTTTTTCTGATTCATACCATCCGGTCCTCCGTCACCGCCTTGCGGAAATCGGAATGATAGACGATGTGCTCCCGGTTGAACTCGACCGGCGACTTCAATCCGGCGATGGCGGCGAGGTCGAAGAGCCCTTTGCGGAGCGCGATCAAGTAATTGGTGACGCGGTACTCCTTCTCCTCGATCGTCAACGCCTCCTGAAGCTTCTTGTCCGTCGTGGCGACGCCGACCGGGCACGTGTTCTTATGGCATACCTGCGACATGATGCAGCCGACGCTGATCATGAAGCCGCGGGCGATGTTGATCAGATCCGCCCCGAGCGCAAGCGCCATCGCGATCTTATCCGGCGTCAGCAGCTTCCCGGAAGCGATGATCTTCGTCCGCTCCCGCAGGCCGTGCCGATTCAAGGCGTCATCGACCATCGGAACTGCTGAGAACGCCGGCAGTCCGACCGAATTGGCGAGGGCATAATAGGACGCGCCCGTACCGCCCTCGCTGCCGTCGACCGTGATGAAATCCGGGACGATGTTTTCCTCCTCCATCGCTGCGATCAGCCGCTCCAGCTGCTTCTCGCTTCCGACGACGATTTTCATGCCGACCGGCTTGTCCCCGACCGTCCGCAGCTCCTCGAGAAAATGAAGCAGCTGTGCCGGCGTATCGATCCCGGGGAAGCGGTTCGGACTGTCGATCTCCTCACCCGCCTTCACCTTACGGATCTCGGCGATTTCTTCGGTGACCTTCCTGCCGTCGACGTGCCCGCCCCTCGTCTTCGCGCCTTGGGCGAGCTTCAGCTCGAAAGCCTTGATCTGATCGGTCCCGGCATGGTTACGGAACTCCTCCCAGGAAAAATCGCCGTCTTTCGTGCGCACGCCGAACAAGCCTGGGCTGATCTGCATGATGATATCGACGTCGCCCTTCAAGTGGTAGGGCGACACACTGCCTTCCCCCGTGTTCATCCACGTACCGCCCGCACGGCCGAGCCCTTTCGACAGCGCCGTGATCGCATGATCGCCGAGCGACCCGAAGCTCATCGCCGACTGGCCGATCAATCCCTTCGGCCTGAACGGCTGTGTCACCGTATCCTGCCCTAACACGACACGATCGTCCTCATGAAGATAGACCGGGTCGAGCTCGCCATCCTCCGCATGCTCCCGCCGGCTGAACAACTTCTCCTTATCGACGTCATACAGCTTCGTCGCGACCGGTGCCGCTTCCTCTTTGCGCAGCTCCTCATCCTTGACCGGGAACATGTCGTTCACCAAATAGTACCCGTCTTCCGTGAAATCCCGCTCCGCACCGTACGACATCAGCCGGGAATTGTATTTCGCCGCCTTGTTGACGAATTCGAATTCCTTGCGGTTGAACGGCTTCCCTTCCCTGTCATTATGGAACAGATACTGCCGCAGCTCCGGACCCATCTTCTCGATTATGTAGCGGAACTTCCCGAGCAGCGGATAATTGCGCAGGACCGAATGCTCCTCCTGCTTCTCATCATGAATATACAGCCGCAGCAAAAGCACGACCGGAACAAAAACGACAATCGCGAACAATACGGACAAACTCACCAACAGCACACTGTCCACTGTGCTCCACTCCTTCCAAATATGGGAATATAACTTTTCTACCCCGGAAGAAGCCGATAAAACATGAAAATCCTTGATGTAAAGGATTTCCTACACATGGAGAAGCCCCGTTCCCTTGCACTTTTCGGCCAATACCATTAAAGTATATACTGGTTGAAATCCAGTCTGACTGGTTATAGATAAAGTAAGAAGTCATTCACTGAACAATTCTCATAAAAGAAAGGGTTTCCTATATGATGAAAGATAATTTTTGGCATGAGCTGCCGCGGCCGTTTTTTGTTCTTGCACCGATGGAAGCTGTGACGGATGTCGTTTTTCGTCATGTCGTGACCGAAGCAGCGAGACCGGACGTGTTCTTCACGGAATTCACTAATACAGAAAGCTACTGTCATCCGAAAGGGAAAGACAGCGTACGGGGACGCCTGACGTTCACGGAAGACGAACAGCCGATCGTCGCCCACATCTGGGGCGACAAACCCGAATACTTCCGCCAGATGAGCATCGGCATGGCCGAAATGGGCTTCAAGGGCATCGACATCAACATGGGCTGTCCTGTCCAGAACGTCGCCGGGAACGGCAAAGGCTCCGGCCTGATCCGCCGTCCGGAAGTCGCCGCCGAGCTGATCGAAGCAGCCAAAGCGGGAGGACTTCCCGTCAGCGTCAAGACCCGCCTCGGCTACACGAAAGTCGACGAGTGGTTCGACTGGCTCAAGCACCTTCTCGAGCAGGACATCGTCAATCTGTCCATCCACCTCCGCACGAAGAAGGAAATGAGCAACTACGATGCCCACTGGGAGCTGATCCCGGACATCGTCAAGCTCCGCGATGAAGTGGCTCCGGATACCCTGATCACCATCAACGGGGACATCCCGGACCGCCAGAAAGGTCTTGAGCTCGCCGAGAAATATGGCGTCGACGGCATCATGATCGGACGTGGCATTTTCCACAACCCGTTCGCCTTCGAAACAGAGAAGAAAGAGCACACGAGCGCCGAACTGCTCGACCTGCTCCGCCTGCAGCTCGACCTGCACGACAAATATTCCGAAGAACTGGAGCCGCGTCTCTTCAAACCGCTCCGCCGCTTCTTCAAAATCTACGTCCGCGGCTTCCGCGGCGCAAGCGAGCTGCGGAACCAGCTGATGAGCACGAACTCGACCGACGAAGTGCGCGCGCTTCTGGATGAATTCGCAGCGGGAGACGGCGTGGAGGAAGCAGAAGGGTTTTCGGTTAAGTAATGGCATAGAGTGATGAAGAGAGGAGGGCCGTCGCGGCTCTCCTTTTTTTATTGGAAAAGAAAAAAGCCTTCCATGGTGTTGGAAGACTCACATTTTTTGCTGTTCCCATCTCTTCCTAGCTCTCTACCCCTTAACAGATAGAAAATACCTATCAATAACTTCAGTCCAGGATGGTAACACTTTGTTGTTCATACAGTTTCTTTATATCAGGATTGACCTTCTCGGTTATCAGATAAGTCAACTCTTCCGTAGGACATACGATATGATTGGAAATGGTGTCGAGCTTATCACTGGTGACCATGCCTAGAATTTCCGTCGATACGGCGGCCATTTTCCGTTTGACGAGCGCTTCCGCCATACTGGGGACGCTGATTCCATTCTGAGCATCGATTTTATAAATCCCCATGATATACAAATCGGCTCTCATGGCATTCAAAGATTCGAACGTATCAATGCCTAAGTTGACCATCGACTGCTTGAACAGCGTCCCACCAACCATAATAACCTCTACCGATTCATGATTAGTAAGAGCCGTCGCTATCGGAGGACTGTTCGTAATGACCGTGGCCTTTAAGGACATGGGAAGTTGATGGACCAACTGCAGGTTCGTCGTTCCACCGTCAATCAACAAAACCATGTCGTCATGGATAAACTCCAGCGCCTTGGATGCCAGGCTCAATTTAGATTCGTTATAGATCCCCTGTCTCGTTGAGAAGTCTTCAACGGGAGGTCCCTTCCTCAGTGCTCCGCTGTGAACCCTCTTGATCACCCCTTGATTATGCAGTTCTTTCAAATCTCTCCTTATCGTATCTTCCGAGACCGAAAGCCGTTTACTCAAATCACTGGCGATCACCTTGTGTTCTTCGTTAAGAATATCAACAATTTTTTGTTGGCGTTCCTGCTTCAGCATATGTGAAATACTCCTTATTATCATTTCTTAAATTATAGCACACCCCACGCACAAACATGCAAATCCAAGCAAAGAAAACGCTTTACTTTTCTGATAACCTGCATTAACATGATAAAAAAGGCATTAACAATTACTCAAGGAGGCACAAACATGCAAAAAGAAGTAACCATTGCCCCATCTATCATGTGCGCGGATCTTCTCAATTTAGAAAGTGGAGTAAAGGAGCTGGAAAAGGAAGGGTTGGATACCTTACACATCGATATCATCGATGGATCGTTCAGCCCAAGCATGCCGCTCGGTTTATCCACGGTTGAACAATTGCGAAAGAAAACCGACATGAATTTCGATGTCCATATCATGTCCGAAGACAACGAATTCTTCATCAATGAAATGCTGAAGATCGGAGCGGAACAGATCACCTTCCACATCGAAACCAGCTCCCACATCGACCGCTACATCAAGCTGATCAAACAGCAGGGCGCAAAAGTCGGTATTGCATTAAACCCTGCCACGCCGCTGTCGGTTCTGGAGTATGTACTGCCACAATGCGATACCGTTCTTTTGATGCTTATCAATCCAGGTTTTGCTACGGACAAGAATGAAAAACAAGTCTCGTATGCCGTAGAAAAAGTAGAAGCATTGGCACGGATGATCTCAGACAAAGGACTTGATACAAAAATAGAAGTAGACGGGCGTGTCTCTTTCGATACGATACCAGAGCTGGTTAGCGCCGGCGCAGATATCTTAGTCGCAGGGAGCACGAGCTTGTTCCAATCCGACCATTCTACAGCGCATAACAAGAAATTGATGGAACAGTTGATTGCAGAAGGATTGAAAGAGGAGGTCAAACAATTATGAGCAGCTATACGGCAGCACAAAGAAAAATCACTGAAGAGATCACAACCACGTTGACCAACGTAAACAGCGAAGATGTCGATCGTCTGATTGCAGAAATAAACAAAGCGGAGAAAGTATTTTTTGTAGGAGTCGGGCGCGTGCTTTTATCCCTGAAGTCCATAGCAAAGCGTTTGTCCCATATCGGAATCCAAACGTATGTCGTCGGGCAGATTACAGAGCCCGCCATTACAGATAAAGATCTATTGATCGTCGGTTCAGGAAGTGGAGAGACACAGTTCCCGCTGATCATAGCCGGCAAAGCCAAGCAGTTCCATGCAAAAGTCGCTCATATCGGAACAAACCCGGACAGCTCGATGAGCAAATACGCGGACCTTTTCATAAGAATTCCAATCACTTCAAACACCGAAGATGAAGGAGCTGTCGTATCGGAACAACCAATGAAAAGCCTGTTTGAACAAAGCCTATTATTGCTTGGGGATACGTTAGCGTTGATGATGGTCGACGAAAAGAACATCGAATTGAACTCCCTTTGGGAATATCACGCAAACCTGGAATAGCCAGAAGAAAGGAGGCCTTCTTATGAAATCGCTGCATTTTGGTGCCGGGAATATCGGAAGAGGATTGATCGGCTGCCTGTTGAACAAAACCGGATTGGATGTCTGCTTTGTCGATGTTAACGAAGAGACCGTGGATCAGCTCAACCGCCAAAAGGGATACGCCGTCAAAATTTTGGATGACCAACACTCGAAGTATTGGATAGAGCCCGTTCACGCGATCTCCGGCCGCTCCGAAGATGTGAGCAAAGCCATTATCGAAACGGACCTCATCACAACATCGGTAGGGCCGGATAATTTGGCTAAAATCGCTCCCGCCATTGCCAAGGGGCTAATGGAACGAGTAAAGCAGGACAAGAAGCCGATCCAAGTCATCGCCAATGAGAATATGGTGAATGCCTCTACTAAATTACAAGAGGAAGTATACAAACACATCCCGGAAGATGAAAAGAGTGCTATACTTTCAAAGGTCGGCTTCCCGAATTCGGCCATCGACCGTTTATCCCTTTCTGAATCCAGCCCGGACGGCGAAATTACGTTAGTAGAACCTTACTATGAGTGGATCATTGAAACCGGAGGAAAGCGCAGCCAAGACCTGCCTCCTATAAAAGATGTCACATATGTCGAAACACTGGGTCCATTCATAGAAAGAAAATTATTCATGGTCAACCTCGGCCATGCAGCGGTGGCATACACCGCCTTCCTTAAAGGACATTCCACCATACAAAGTGCACTGGATGACCCGGAAGTGGAAGGGATTCTTAAGAGAACCCTTCAAGAATCCTCTGCCTACTTTATGGAAGCTTATGACTTTAATAAAACAGAGATGGATGAGTTCATAGACAGAACCATCCAACGCTTCAAAAATAAGAATATACGTGATGACGTCACACGTGTCGCTCGTTCTCCTATCAGAAAGCTGGGCTTTCAGGAAAGGATCATTGCTCCGATGCGCTCCTTGTTCCAATTGGAATTACCAATCGACAACTTGTTGAGCGTAGCAGCGGCTGCTCTTTCCTACGATAATCCGGAAGATGAAGAGTCCGTCGCACTTCAGAATCATATTCGTGACCACGGCATAGAAGAAGCGATCATCCACTTCACTTCCATAAAGGAAAGCGCTTTACGTACGAGGATCAAAGACTGCTATCTCAAGGTGCAGAACAGTCAAACAAAGACAATAAATAACGGAAGGTGATACACATGTTAGCTAACTATTTAGAAGGAAATATAAGATTCCTATCATCCGTAGATTCTTGGGAAGAAGGCATTCAAGAAGCTGCCGCCCCGTTACTTCAAAGCGGGACCATAACTTCCAAATATATTGACGACATGATACAAAACGTACATGTGAACGGTCCTTATATCGTTATCGTTCCCGGAGTGGCCATGCCGCACGCTAAAAATGAAGGAAGCGTGGTCAAAACCAGCGTTTCTTACTTGAAACTGGAAGAAGCAGTGAAATTCCCTAAAGACAAAGAGGTAAAGACATTCTTCGTTTTGGCCGCAGAAGACAGCACCGGCCACTTGGATTTGATTTCTGATTTATCCACGATTCTGATCGAAGATGAACTTAAGAACAAATTGGAAGAGTCCAACAGCGAGAAGGAAGTTTTGGAAGTATTGAAGATGGTTGAACAGTAAACCATGTCTAAGGTTCAAAATTTTTAACCTGAACTAATTGAAAATTCAGAAAGGGATGACGGATATGCCGAATACAGCACAGGCTTCGAATAATGTTGTAGATTTGAACCCTCCCTCTACCCGCGCCAGAGTACAAGCATTTGGCGGTTTCTTAACGAATATGGTCCTGCCTAACATCGGTGCCTTTATTGCATGGGGACTGCTGACCGCTTTATTCATACCAACCGGTTGGTTCCCGAATGAGGACCTTGCCCAAATTGTCGGTCCTGCCATCACGTATCTCCTTCCTTTGCTGTTAGCCATCACAGGAGGACGGATGGTCGCCGGGCAAAGGGGAGCGGTCATCAGTGCCATTGGTGCCATCGGTCTCATAGTCGGATCGGATATCCCGATGTTTCTTGGAGCCATGGTTATCGGACCCTTAGGCGGATGGGTCATTAAGAAGTTCGATCAAATGATTGAAAACAGAATTCCTGCAGGGTTTGAAATGATCATCAATAATTTCTCTCTCGGAATTATCGGTTTCCTGCTGATGATTCTATCCTTTTACGTCATCGGACCGACCATAGAATCAGCGAACAATTTGGTGACAGCAGCCATCGAAGCATTGGTTGCTACAGGGTTGCTGCCTTTGCTCTCTGTCATCAACGAACCCGCCAAAGTGTTGTTTCTCAATAACGTGATCGACCAAGGCATTTATTATCCCCTGGGAATGCAGGCGGCAGCAGAAGCAGGTAAGTCCATCTACTTCACTGTAGCTTCCAACCCTGGTCCAGGCCTTGGATTATTACTCGCCTTCACTGTATTCGGTCAAAAGGCGGCGAAAAGAACGGCTCCAGGCGCCATTATCATTCACTTTTTCGGGGGAATCCATGAACTGTATTTCCCATACGTATTGATGAAACCACTTACAATCATTGGTATGATTGCCGGAGGCATGTCCGGTATAGCTGTATTCAGCTTGTTTGATGCAGGTCTCGTAGCAGGACCAAGCCCGGGATCTATCTTCTCTTACCTTGGATTGACTCCGAAGGGGAGCTTCCTGGGAATCATCGCCGGAGTCCTAGTAGCAGCGGCCGTCACATTCTTAGTCACTGCCGTCATCTTGAAACTGGACAAAAGTAAAGAAGGCGACCTCTCTGAATCCATGGAAAAATCCAAAGCGATGAAACAGGCAGGTAAAAAAGCTCCAAAACCCGCTCAAGAAGAAAAAGCTATCCAGAAAATTTCGTTCGCATGTGATGCCGGAGCCGGAAGCAGCGCAATGGGTGCTACTACGTTCCGAAAGAGGCTGCAAAAGAATGAAATCGAAGGACTGGACGTCAAACACTACCGGATCGAAGATGTCCCTGAACACTCGGATATCATGGTGGTCCATGAAGATTTACAGGAACGCGCGCGAAGAGCTCACCCGGAATTGGAAATTATCACGATCAGCAACTATTTAAGCGATCCAGCCTTAGAACAACTGATAGAACGCTTGAAGAAGTAGAAATCCGTCGTTCTTAAGCGATGAACAAAGAAAGAGGAAGAGACTAAGAAAACATGGATGAATGTTTCTTAGTCTCTTCCTCTTTTATGGAACTCTCCTTATCCTCTATCCACAAATCGCGTCCGTAGCCGCCGCGCAGCCGAGACTTCCGATCATCCCGCAGACTGCCGCAAGCGCTACTCCACCGACACCAGACGTGATCCCGAGCGCTCCTGCAAGGGCGTAGCACCCGGCACTCCCGCCCGCACCGCAGAGAGCCGTGACCGCATACTCACAGAAACCCAAGCTCTGTACGTCGTTACCTTCCGCCTGCTTGCCGAGCATCTCCTTGATCTTATTATTCGCGTCTGTCGTCACCTGCTGCTGCGTAAGCGCAAGCCCGTCGATATCCGTCAGATTCCCGTCCTTATCGACGTCCACGTTGTAAAGCTCCGTTTCCTCATCGCCCACTCCGTACAGGACACTCATATTAAAGCTGCCGTCCGTCCCGAGCGATTCCGCAAATAATCCCTGATCCGCAACGACCTCTTTATTCTTCATGTCATACGTGAACTGCGCATACACGAGGTTGCCGCTTTTCGCAGACTGATTCTTATCGAAGACGAATTCGATGTACGCATAATCCCCGCCTGCCCCCTCCACCTTATTGATGACGATGTTATGCTTGGAAACCGCATTGATTTTCGTTTTCGCCTTATACTTCTTATACGCTTTCGTATGCTTCAGATCATTCCTGATTTTGTTGAATTCTTTCTGGCTGACATTGGATTCCATATTGGCAGTGAAATCACCCGAATGAGCCGTAACGACCGTGGAGAAAGAGAAGCTGGACAAGATCAAGGCGAGCATGACCATCACCAAAGATACCGACTTGAACCGACGCATTTTTTTCATTCATTCACTCTCCTATTTCTTCTTGTTATTGAATCTCATCAGAGCCAATGTTCCAAATAAAATGATAATAAAAGCGATGACGACAAGGGTCCAGTCCACTTCCCTTCCTCCTCTCTCCAGGTTCCATTTACCCTACTAAAGGTAAAATAACCCATAATTGTTAACATTTTAGTGTAATTAATTGGAAATATAGTTTAATTATGATAAACTCATTTCTATAAAAAAATCTATTAAACCTACACATAGGGAAGGAGGACATTGGTTTGTTTGACGAAACCAAATATGTAGATGCCAGGAATCGCTACGAGCGTGAAAAAAGTGCTGGCGGGTTAATAGTCTTAGAATCACTACTTGTCGCAATGATGGTGCTGGGGTACTTTCAATCTTGGAGAGCAAGCTTACTAGTATTTTTAGGCCTCCTGTTTTTTGGATGGATTCGTCCAATTTCCATTATATTTTCAATTACCTTTAGTATATGTTGGACTTTAGTGGGTTTCTTATTAGGAATAAGTGTTTTTAACTCCAATATAGTTGCCATTATTTTTGCAATCGTTGCTTTTATTATCTCATTAAGGCTTCACTTTGAGGTTTTTCGTATTACTTAATGCTCTCCAATTATTATTTCATAAGGTTTGTGATAGAAAAAATCAAGGCCTGTTCGTAAAGGCGCTAAAGAGCACTTTTTACATGCCTTGATCTGTTTCTGCTTAAAAATAAATTACTTGTACATAGCTTAGTTACAAAATGTTTAGAGGGAAAAATTATTAATATAAGCAATTTAAATAGCTAAATAATATTTTCACGTCATTAAATTTACTATTTCCTTAAATACTCCATTTACGTTCCTCATCAATTGATTATAGGTGAAAGAAATGTTACCCCCACCAGAGCTCACCGTAACCTCCTCCGCACTCGCCTCTACAGATAACTCCTTAGAAAGAGGATAATAGGAGGTAACTTTACCAGCCTCTCTAAGATCCTTATGGTCAAGACTTAATCGAATCTCTTTAGAGAACCTCCTAAGTAGCTCCCATAGCTGTTTTTCTTTAGCATTCTTCATATAAAGCTGCGGCAATTCTTTGGCTGTTTTTAAATTAGTCAATGTGGTTAAGGTAGACGTACTAATTCCATAGCCTACTGGCTTAATTTTATGTTTCAGCCTCTTCCAGGAAGCTATGCGGAAACTAATTCCGTTGCGACTATACTCTACTTCCATTTCTAATAATGTAGCGTATTGGGAAATCCCACATTCCTCTTTGAAAATGGATTTCGGTTTATACAAGGCGATTTGGCTAGCGGATTTCCAACCTTTACACAAAGAAGCATCTGATACAAACACGTAGCCCGTTTGAATAATATTTCTTAAGTGCTCTTCACTTTCTACCTTTACGACCAATACTTGCTCATCTATTCTAGAGTTCCATTCTTCGATGGTGCCTTTAGGCAAGATCCCTTCTTCTTGCAATTGCTTTGGGGAACATTCAATTAATCGATCTAAGAAGCGCTCGACTAACGTCGTGGATTGAGGTAAAAAAGGGAACCCACCTATATTTACTTTTTGGATACTCTGATAAAACGCATGGTTTTCGTACTCCTGCTCATCCCCCCATGGGAACAACACATACGCTCCGAAGGTATTGTGCTCATAAGTATCATCCTTACTTTGCACCAATGCATCGCGATAACGATGCATCGTATTAATATCTTCCTCTAGTGGACCAGGACTACCATACGCTCGTCCGTAATAACTTCCCTCTGCAGCAAAGTCGACCCGATATTTTGCATCGAAAACGTATTCGTACACGTGGTCTTTCCCAGCCTTTTCTATACTTAGCATAGAATCGGGTTTCTGTCTGACTGTCGGCAATCGGCCGGAATTGTTCTGAAAATATAACGTGATGGTTTCATTCGTATGAGGATGGCGGAAAACTCTTTTCGCTGCTTTGGACTGATTTAGCGTTATGAATAGCCCATCACGATTTACTTTGATAATATCCTGGCTTATCATTGTGTACTTGGAAGCTAACATTTGTCCGAGCTTAAGGAACGTCCAATACTCGTAAAGCGTAGCCACATCCTTCACAGACATCCTTGCTAATTCTCCGTGTAGTACTAGGCCGCGAGATAAAGTGAGATACGTTTGATAAGCATCCCGATATCCAGGTGCCATTTGCAAAACGAGAGACATAACAGATCGATCCAGCTTACTAATACCTCTCCAAAAAGGGGAATCCAGCCTTGCTTGAATGGAGGTTTCCATCTTTTTTATGCGGTCTACTTTATCTTCGTTCCTTTGTGGGTAGGAAAAAGGACTACGTTCTTCCAGCTTTCGCTTCAATGAATCCATTCGATGGGAAAGCCGGACCATCATCCATTTAATGAAACGGTTCTCTAACGTATCGTAGGTAGGTTCCTTATGGACATTCCACCCTTTTGTAGGCATTATCTTTTGATTATAGATAGGCACGCCACGGGCAGACTCCACAAACAAATCCGGACGTTTTCGGAGGTATTTTAATCCTGCCGTATCTTGCCTTTTAAGTTGGTCACCTCTCACTAATCTGTGTTCCTTTTTTAATTGGTGATGTGGTTGACGTTCAACATGAGAAACAGCTCTTACGAATTGGTTAAAATAACCCATTAGTAAGCGATAGAATTCTGTCCAGGAAGAGTCCACTGTTTGAGTAGTGGTAGCCTCTAAATAGGTTCTCTTTACGAAATGATAGGATAAGTTATAAATTTCTTCATTTACTTCTTCCATTAGCTGTAGGTAATCTTCTTTATAAGACAGTTTAGATGGAAACACCTCTAACGTAATTTCTAACTGCTTCTTCCCTTCACAAAGAATAGTGAAAGTGGTATAGCCCACTTCATTAGTAAACGTAAGATTTCCCATTAGCAATTGGTAAGGAGGCTTCCCTACCTTACTAACCGCTTTCCTTAGCCCGGGATGTTCATGATCAAACTCTAGTGACACGTCCCTCTTAGGTGTAACAACAAGCTGGTACACACCATTTTCAAAGAAAAGTGGTGGAACGGTCGTGCGCTCTGTTAATTGCTCTTCTTTTACATCAAAGATTTTCACAGAGTTAATGGATGCTTCTCCATTTACTGAGAAATGCATGGATTCGTGAGGCTGAATTGTTTTATATTGCTTCAAGCTCTCGTATCGACTGTGATAAGGCTTCCCCTTTATATATAGAGATAATAAATCCGTCTCAATTTCTATTAACTCTCTTTCCTCAGCTGCTCCAGAAGGATGTGAATCCATCTAAATCACCTCGCTGGATCATCTCAAACACCTTTTGTCCGCTTCTAGGGAAACGCGAATCATTTAATATATCATCTAATTGAGTGGAAGAGGTATCTTCTTCGTAAGAATGATTCGTGAAGAAAGTAAACAAATCTTTCAATACTTGAAAAGCCCGACCATTACTCGCCGTTAATCTTGGTAAAATCTTTTGATATATTTGATAATCTAATGCCTCATCCAACGACAATAAGTAGCGGCTATAAATGGTATAAAAACAAATTTCATCTCGAACACGATAACCGACATGTGCCTGAATAGGCTTAAGGAGTTCATTTAATGCAACTAACTCTTGTGTTACGTGATTTATGGTTTCTGAATTAGCAGAATAAGCATCCTTTAAGCGAAGGTAATTAGACTTCAACCGTTCATTTGTTAATGTTATCGGGTTTACGAACTCTTGCTGCTCATCAAGAAAAGCTAAATTATCCAAATGAACATCGTTACACTCAATCGTATTGGCACGATCTAACACCTTTTTACTGAATGGATGGGTCGTTTCATCCATATTTACGGTCCCGATGATATATAAGTTAGAAGGAATAGTTAACCGTTCTCCTACTTCCTCTTCCTTCATAATTGGGAAGGTTTCCACTTCGCCATTTACCCATTTTCTACTTTCCATTACGCTTAGAAAATCACTAAAGTAATATTCCACACGGGACAAGTTCATTTCATCTAGCACAACGAAATAGGGAAGTTCTTTATTCAAGGAAGCTTCTTTAATCACAGAAGTTAACGGTCCCTCCTTAAAATCTCCCTTAATATCGGTATAACCTAATAAATCAGACCCGTCGCTCCAATCAGGCCGAACTGGAATTAAAGTAAACTGCTTATTCTCCTCCGTCGCCCCAACACTCTCCGCAAACAGCTCGATAATTTTCGTTTTCCCTGTACCTGATATTCCAGATAAAATGACGAACGGCTTTGTTTTAAGTGACAAGTATAAGTTCTTCACATCTTCCAACCTATAAAAGAACCCTTGATCTCTTATGTAAGCATGAATATGGTCAATTATTTTTTCGTCTGTCCACTCTATCTGTTCTCCTCTATCATCTTCTACCACACGTTCACTTTGAACCTTCACATAATACTCATAGATTTCTATCATGGATAGTAAATCCTGCTGCAATTCATCTTCAGAAGGGAGAGAGGCAGAATCATATGGTATGTAAAGAGCTGTGGACTCTTCATAATCTTTTGCTTTAGAGCTGCTTCCCAGGTTTATCTCGTCATCTTTATGTATGGAAGAAGTAGCATATTGGTCCGTTTCAATCGCACCTCTAATATTATCTTTCATATATTTCAGCTGTTCTTTAGTAGATTCCGTAACACCTTGAGCAAAAGTTAAATAGACCCTACTCATATCCTCACTAAATAAATAAACTAGATAGTATCCACGTTGCGTACTAGTCGTGATGCTTTTATGAAGAATGGAAATCCAAGGTACCTGCGCCCAATTTCCTTGGCCAACAGATCCTTTCACTACGAAGTGTTCTTCGTCAATAAATCCGAGAGAGTTAACGATCTTTGGGACTTCTGATCGGACAAATTTCCCTAACGTATTGCTTTTAAACGGAGACTGTCTTTCCATCAAATATTCGCTTGTTATTTTAGTTAATAATTTTTGAAGTTTGTTGTTATCTATGTTCCATTGATCACTCATCAGACCGCCCTCTCTTAAAGTAGAAATGTAAGTTGCTTTATGTATTATAATAAACCTTCTAATTCCACCACATTATACCATTTACTCCTCATGAAAAAGAGAACCCCCACCCTCCCCTTCTAAAAAACCTTGCAGGTGACGTAGCGTCATCTACTATGGTTGAATTATTCAATCTGTAGAAAGTGGGTAGTCGAATGAACAATCAAGACACGAGCTGGAAAGAAAAAGATCCATGGGGCAGGAAGGAATTATTATTTTTATTAGGAATCGAGTTTTTTGTGGGGATCATATTCATCAAATTCGTTCTTCATCCTATCTATTCAGACTTTCTGGAGGATGATTTATATGCAGGGACGTTAGTGGGGCTTACATTAGCCATCACGTTAATTTCGGGGGTCTATTTCATTGCTCTTCGACCTAAGAATCTCTCTTGGAGCGCAGTAGGAGTGAAACCATTCCGTAAAAAGGATTGGAAGTTGATTTTCATCTATTCCATAACATTACTCGTCGGTGCTGTCATCATCGTCGTACTCACCAGTTTCATAGGGAATACGTGGGAAAATAATAAGACCGAGGCGCTCCAGCGGGACGTCACGTTTCTTACCGTCCTCCTTGCCTTCGTCTCTGCAGCAATCATCTCACCGATTTATGAAGAAATCTTTTACCGCGGGTTTTTATACAGGTGGTTCCGCACCCGTTATGGGTTATGGATTGCCGTCCTGCTAAGTTCGTTCGTCTTCACCATCGTCCATATCCCGACTTACAATGTCATGCCCGTGAATTTCTTCAGTGGGATCATTTTCGCCTTGGCCTATGAACGTACCAACTCCATTTGGCCTGCCGTCCTTATTCACGGCCTCACGAATGGAACGATGGTTTTATTGACGAGTTTGGGATAGGCGGGGTTACCGCCCGTCTTCCTTCATCTATTCTTGATCGCTTCTGCCAGCTCCTCCAACGCATGCTTGTTCAGAATCCGATAGTTTCTCCCTTCTTTTTGAAGGTACCCTTTTTCGCAAAACTGTGCCAAAACATGCAGGAGATGGCGGTAGGAAACGCCTAAATAGTCACAGACGATCACGTGCTTTTCTTTGTATATCCCTTTGTCTGCCGTCTGTAGAATGAAGTCCGCCAGCCTGTTTTCCAAAGGAAAAGCCAGGCTTTGTGAATATTTAGCTGCCATGGACGTCGCTTTGACACTCAGGAACTTCGTCAATTCCCGAAGAAACTTCGCGTCTTCCATTAACTTCGTACGATACTGCAGAAACGGCAGGGCAAAACAAATCGTTTTTGTGGAGGCCTGGATCCCTTTTGTATAGTACACGTCATTCAACAGTTCCATCTCGCCGATATAATCGTGCGCATTAATGAAATTGATCAGCGAAACTTTCCCGTTTTGATGCGTTACATAGATCTTCGCTTTTCCTTCTGTCATATAAAATAAAAAGTCCGGCCGCCTGTCTTCCCGGATGATCCATTCATCCCGCTGATACTCCCTCACTTCAAGAAACTCTTCCATCGGAAAAGAAAACCGATCGGCAATGGAATGCTCCTCTATATACATTCGCTTCTTTTCACCTTTGTAAATTTCCACTTTGCGCCTCCAAAATGTGAGATATCTCCTATTATTCGTATCTACTCCCATGATACCATGCGATTATCAATAAGGAGGATGCGTATGAACACACAGCGTTGGATGAGCACACACTTTTTCAGCTTCTTTCTGACATGGGGGATTTTTCTACCCTATTGGGCAGGCTGGATGATCCAGACGAAAGGAATCAGCGTTTCAGAAGCCAGCTTGATCATGAGTATCGGCTTAGTGGCGAGAGGGCTTTCCACATTATTCGCTTTCCCGTATATATTAGAATGAGTGAGCAATAAAACACTGTTGAACATTGCGGCAATCGGCACGCTGCTGGGAATCCTTTGTTACATACCAGCTGATTCATTCCCAAGCTTACTCATAGTAACCGTCTTTCTGCATATTTTTTATCCGACGTTAATGCCGGCCCTGGACAGCGTAGCCGGTGTCCTTGTCCAAAGCAAGGAATTGAAACACTACGGAAAAAGCCGCCAATGGGGATCGATCGGGTTCGTCTCTGTAGGAATCCTGTTAACTGTATTTACAGGAATGTTCGGCGATGACGTGATTTTCTGGGCGCTCTTGCTTGGCATCAGCTGCTTTACAGCTCTCAGCTTCACACGTGCTCCGGACATTTTAACCCGGAAGCCTCAAGCCGACCAGGCGAAAAGAGTGAACATCTTAGACCTGTTCCGCACCAAACATTTTTTAATCGTACTGATTATTGTCGTCCTGCTTCAAGCCGCCCATGCTACCTATTACAACTACGGCTATATTTTCTTACAAGAGATTGATGCCCCCATTTATTTAATTGGAGTCATCATCAACATTGCCGTCCTGGCCGAAATCATTTTCTTTTCCATTGCAGATAAGCGTTTCAACCGCTTTTCACCCGGAACCTTATTGGCATTGGCCGCGGCTGGATCTTCCCTGCGGTGGGTACTCGTATTCGCCTTTCCGAACGTCCTAGTCTTTTGTTTCGCACAGACCCTGCATGCCTTTTCCTTTGCCATGGGGCACTACGCCTTTATGAAGTACTTAACAGCAAACATCCCACACACACATATTCCGAAAGCTCAAGGGATCTACTCCGCTTTTGCGCTCAGCTGGAGCACCGCGGTATTCACCGTTTT
>NZ_ANPF01000018.1:0-74830 GCF_000328325.1 Halobacillus sp. BAB-2008
AGAAGTGATCAAGGGGGAGTATGGAGAGCTGTTCCAGTTTGTGAGAAGGTCGCTGAAGCCTCTGGCGGAATGGACCGGTAAACAAATCAGCGAAGCGGAAATCGGATATTTCACTCTTCATTTCGGAGGTTATCTGGAGAGGGACAGACGAGAGAAGCCGGAGGATGTCAAGGCGTTAGTCATCTGCTCCAACGGGGTTAGTTCCTCGATCATGCTGCGGGCCCAGCTGAAGGAGATGTTTCCGGCTGTTCAATTCTCCCGGGCTCATACAGCCGACAGCATTGGGAGCGTTCCGCCTTCCAGTTATGATTTGATTTTCTCCACGGTGGCGTTGACCTCCATCAAGCCTGTGTTCCTCGTCAAGCCGCTGTTGTCATCGGTGGAGAAGACTCATTTGATCCAGTCGGTAAGGGAAGAGTTTCCTTCGCTGCACGAGAACAGCGTGCCTTTGGAAAAGGTGATGGAAGTCATCCGAAGGAACACCGACATCAAGAATGAGAAGAAATTGGTCTCCGAATTAATAGAAATCATGTACTTCAAAAATACCGAGAAAAGGTGGGAGAAGCCATTGCTTTCTGATCTATTAACGAAAGAAACGATACATTTTACAAATGAAAAACTGGATTGGCGTTCAGCCATCTCCAAGGCGGCAGAGCCGCTGCTTGATACAGAGAAGATTGAACAGCGATACATCGACGCCATGATTCAGAATGTCGAAGAGGTAGGGACTTATATTCACATCGGGAAAGGAATTGCGATTCCCCATGCGAGACCCGATGCGGGAGTGAAAGAAGTCGGTATGTCCTTCCTCCGAACGAGGGAGCCTGTGCTTTTGTTGGATAAACCGGAGCATTCGATCGATCTGTTCATCTGTCTGGCTGCGATCGATAATGAAGCACACCTGAAGGCGCTGGCGCATTTAACGAAGCTGCTTGGTGATAATACGAAGCTTGCGGCCATCAAGGATGCAGCAAGTGAAGAAGAAATCATGGAGATTATAAAAGAAGGAGAGGAATTATAATGAAATTTTTAGCGGTATGTGGATCAGGTCTGGGAACGAGTTTTATGGTGGAAATGAATATTAATCAAATTTTGAGCGAGCTTGGGGTTACTGGTGTAGAAGTGTCACACTCGGATTTGAGCTCGGCAGCACCCGGAGATGCGGATGTCTTCTTCCTGGCTAAAGATATAGCAGAAGGCGGACAGCATCTTGGAGAAGTTGTCGTTCTGGAGAACATCGTTGATATGGATGAACTGCGTGACAAAGTGAAGCAGATCGTCGAAGAGAAGAACCTGGCATAAACACAGTTGAAACATGCGGAAGGGGAGGATAGAAAATGAACAGCTTTCTGACGGTGTTGGTGGATATATTAAGTCAACCGGCGATTCTTGTTGCTATGATTGCCTTGATCGGGTTAGTCGCCCAGAAGAAAAACGTGTCAGACACGATGAAGGGAACGACGAAGACATTCGTCGGTTTCCTCGTCATCTCAGCGGGAGCCGGTATTTTGGAAACGTCCTTGGTACCGTTCGGCTCCATGTTCCAGGAGGCGTTCAACGTCTCCGGGGTTGTACCGAATAATGAAGCGATTGTAGCCCTTGCCTTAAATGAGTATGGTTCCAATACAGCACTTATCATGTTCTTCGGAATGATTGTAAATATTCTGATTGCCCGTTTCACCCGGTTTAAATACATTTTCCTGACGGGGCATCACACGTTATATATGGCTTGTATGCTCGCCGTCATCATGGCCGTGGCCGGCTTCAACACGATTCCGCAAATCGCCGCCGGAGCGGTTGCGTTGGGTATCATCATGACCTTATCCCCTGCGATTCTTCAGCCGTTCATGCGGGAGCTGACAGGGAACGATAACGTCGCATTAGGTCACTTCAGTGCGGTCGGTTATGCAATTAGCGGCTTAGTCGGGAAAGCCTTGAAATCAGAGAAGTCCACATCGACAGAGAAAATCAACTTTCCGAAAGGTCTTGGTTTCTTACGGGACAGTACGGTAAGTATTGCACTTACAATGGTCGTCATGTATTTGATTGTCGCTTTGGCAGCAGGTCCGTCTTTCATTGAAGCGGAACTCAGCGACGGCACGAACTTCCTTGTCTTCTCTTTCATTCAGGCAGGTAATTTTGCTGCTGGTGTATTCATCATTTTGTCCGGAGTACGTCTCGTTCTTGCGGAAATCGTCCCGGCTTTCAAAGGGATTTCTACGAAGCTTGTTCCTAATGCGAAGCCTGCCTTGGACGTTCCGATTGTCTATACGTACGCGCCGAATGCCGTATTGATCGGCTTCTTCTCCAGTTTCATCGGAGGTCTCTTCAGTATGGTCGTCATGGCACTTGTCGGAAGTACCATCATTCTTCCGGGCGTCGTTCCACACTTCTTCACAGGAGCAGCTGCCGGCGTGTTCGGTAATGCTACGGGCGGGGTAAGAGGAGCCGTTGGGGGATCTTTTGTAAACGGTATCATCATTTCGTTTCTGCCGATCTTCCTGCTGCCGGTCCTGGGAGAGCTTGGATTCGCCAACACGACGTTCTCGGATGCCGATTTCGGTGTGAGTGGAATCTTCTTCGGAACACTTGCCAACTACGCCGGGCCGCTGGCTATTGTCATCAGTCTTGTCGTCATTCTGGCGCTTATGGTCATCCCGTTCAAGAAGAAAACCAGTTGATCTTGTGCCAATACAAATAACGGAGGCGATAGCATGTCCATTTCGACAGATAAGGTATCCGAGTTGTCCATCAATACGATCCGTACGTTGAATATCGATAGTGTAGAAAAAGCCGACCATGGTCACCCTGGGATGCCGATGGGGGCTGCACCTATGGCCTATGCCTTGTGGAAGAACTTCCTCAACGTAAACCCGGACAACCCCAATTGGTTCAATAGAGACCGGTTCGTCCTCTCGGCAGGGCATGGCTCGACACTGCTTTACAGCCTGCTTCACCTTTCCGGATATGAGGTATCGATCGATGATCTGAAAAATTTCCGGCAGCTTGGCAGTAAAACGCCCGGCCACCCGGAATACGGCATCACTCCGGGAGTAGAGGTAACGACAGGGCCGCTCGGTCAGGGAATACCGGCAAGTGTCGGTTTGGCCTTGGCGGAGAGGCACCTGGCGGAAACCTACAACCGTGATGGATATCCGGTTGTCGACCATTATACGTACACGATCTGCGGGGACGGCGACTTGATGGAAGGCGTATCCTATGAAGCTGCGTCTCTCGCAGGTCACTTAGGGCTTGGGCGCCTGATCGTCCTCTATGATTCCAATGATGTCAGCTTGGATGGTGATGTCGACCTTTCTTTCTCGGAAGATGTGGAAAGCAGGTTCACCTCCTGTCATTGGCATTATCTTAAAGTAGAAGACGGCAACGATATTTCGGCAGTGGAGCGTGCCATCGAGGAAGCGAAGGCGGAGACGGAGAAGCCGACGATTATCGAGATCAAAACGATTATCGGTTACGGAGCATCCAGTATTCAAGGAACGAGCGATGCGCACAGCGATCCGCTTGGGAAAGAAGAAGTGGAGCGGACGAAACGATTCTACAAGTGGGAGTATGAAGAGGAGTTCTTCGTTCCGGAAGAAGTCTACCAGGATTTTCGGTCGATCAAAGAAAGAGGGAAAGCGAAGGAGCAGGAATGGGAAGCGACCTTCGGTGAATATAAAAAAGCCTTCCCGGAGCAGGCTGTGGAATTAGAAAGGCTCCTGGCGGGCAGGCTCCCGGAGGACTGGTCACGGGTGCTTCCTTCCTATGAGGAGGGGGAGACGCTTGCTACCAGAGCGGCTTCTGGAGAACTGCTGAATGCACTTGCTGATGTAATGCCCGAATTTGTCGGAGGGTCTGCTGATTTAGATTCCTCAACGAAGACGCGATTGAAAAAGTACCCGGACTTCACTCCTTCCGACTACGCGGGTAGAAACATCCACTTCGGTGTCAGGGAATTCGCTATGGGAGCGATCGCCAACGGTCTCGCTCTGCACCATTTAAGGCCATTTGTCAGTACGTTCTTCGTTTTCTCGGATTACCTGCGCCCCGCTGTCCGGCTTGCCTCACTCATGGGAATACCGGTCACGTACGTATTTACCCATGACAGTGTAGCGGTAGGACAGGATGGACCTACGCACGAACCGGTCGAACAGCTGGCCTCGTTCCGGGCAATGCCGGGATTGTGTGTCCTCCGTCCGGCGGATGCAAATGAAACGAAGGAAGCTTGGAAGATTGCTGTAGAGCAGCAAGATCAGCCGACGATGCTGGTGTTGGGAAGGCAGGGCGTACCAACGCTTAAACATACGGATTCGCATGCAGCAGACGGCGTGAGAAGAGGTGCCTACATCCTCTCTGAAGCAGCTGGAGAACCGTCGGGGATAGTGATAGCGGCTGGATCAGAAGTGCCTTTGGCTTTGGAAGCGCAGGAACAATTGGCAGCGGAGGGGCTGTATGTCCGGGTCGTCAGCATGCCGTCATGGGATCTGTTTGAAAAACAAGCGCCGGAGTACAAAGAGCACGTGCTTCCGAGGCCATTAAAAAGCGGCTGGTCGTCGAGATGGGATCGAAGCTTGGTTGGAGAGAGTATGCAGGAGACGAAGGCTTGGTAATGAGTGTCGATACTTTCGGCACGTCAGGTCCTGGAGATGAAGTGATCGCCGCGTTCGGTTTCACCGTAGAGAACGTCGTTCATAACTTCAAGTCTCTGTTGAAGTAAGTTCCTGTATGAGGTAACCTTTTTCTGGGTTACCTTATTTCTTTTTTTACTAGAAGAAGGCAAGGAGGAAGCATAATGTACGCAGCGGATTATCATCATCATACGAACCATTCGTTTGATTCAAAGGCAGAGATGGAGGACGTTTGTGCGAGTGCAGTGGATAAAGGGTTTAACGAGATTTGCTTTACCGAACACTTCTCTGTCAATCCGAATGTGCCGACATATGGACACATGGACTTCGAGAGGTACTTTTCTGAGATAGAGAGATGCCGCGAGGAGTTTGAGGGCAGGCTGACCATCAAAGCAGGGATCGAATTATGCGAACCGCACTTGATGAAAGCGGAATACGAGGAGGTCTTACGGGATAAAGATCTCGATTTCATCCTCGGTTCCGTTCACAACATAAAAGAAACAAAGCTTAGGAAAGTCCTGCAGGAGAGGGAGCGGGAAGCGGCTTACCGCGCCTACTTCGAGGAAATATACGCGCTTGTCGAATGTGCCGATATAGACGTGCTCGCTCACCTGGATTTGATGAAACGCTACGACGGGACGGCAGGAGAGAAATACGCATTCCGCGACTACGAAGCATTGTTAAGGAAAATTCTGCGGAAGGCGGTCGATCGCGGCATCGGGATCGAAATCAATACGTCCGGCTTATCCAACCAGAAAGTCGGAGAGGCTTTTCCTACGATGGATATTTTGAAGCTTTATAAAGAGGTGGGCGGCGAGATCCTGACAATCGGGTCGGACTCGCACAAGCCGGAGACAACGGGAGATTACTGGGAGAGCGCGGTCAGCATGGCGAAACAGGCAGGATTTAAGCGCCTCTATACTTTTACGAAAAGGGATCCCCAGCCGTACGATATATAAGAAAACAGAGCGGACATCTTTTGACATGGATGTCTGCTTTTTTCTTCTGTCTTTAGACACCATTAAGGTACCGTTAGTCGATTATACATACACAAGCCTGCGTCGAAATAGCCGATCAAAAAATGAGGGGAGACGGTTTGCGATAATGGCCTAGGGCCGGACTAACCCCCGGAAATGGCCGGAGAAGCGGTCCTTGGGACGGCCGCGTAAACGGCCCCTTTATATAAACAAAATAAAACAAGAATAAACAAATAATCATGAGGCGGCCGATTTGTGAGGAAAGGGAAGTAGTCTTTCCGATATCCATAGAGCTGGAGGGGGAGGTTGTTTTACAAAATTTTGTTTGTAAGCACAACATGATAACGATAATCTTTATCAGTCTTAACTAAAAAAAGTAGCCCTCATCGGCTACCAGGAATACCTTCTATTCGGTTATGTGTCTAGTGCTTCGCTTCAAATGTCTTGCAGTCCGTTTCGTTTTGAGACGAGGCGGTTTTTCCTGATTCACTGATGATGAAGATTGTTTCTGCTCCACACTTCTGACCGTCTTCATTATGCACACAGTTCTTCACGTCACACAGAACATCCATTGCCATGCTGCGTCACCTCCTGAAGAAGCATTTGTTTATTCATATACCCGCAATGGGTGGATTCTACACCTCAAGCCTCTCGGATATGTGTTCATTCCGAACAATTTTTCTTGTCCAATGTCAGCAAATATGACAAATCGTATTCAAAAAAGCTCTCTATGTTGGTATGATGAGAAAATACTTAAATTATATGAAAAGGATATAGGGAGAGATTGAAGTGAAGGAAGGAAGATTACCGTCTTTATTGGAAGTATTTCTCGTATTAGCTGCATTTCTAGTTGTCGTATTTTCATTTACGGCACTGTTTGAACTGCCGATCCAGCTTGCACTGTTCGTCGGGTGGTTCATTGTCATTTTACTAGGTTTGCGTTTAGGATTTACGTATGATTCTCTACAGAACTCCATGATCAAAGGGATTTCCAACGGGTTGGAAGCAGTCATCATCCTGATGGCGGTCGGTGCTTTGATTGGTACCTGGATTGCAGGTGGGATCGTTCCCACAATCATTTATTACGGCTTGGACTTTATCCACCCTTCTATTTTTCTATTAGCTACATTAATTATATGTGCACTGACCTCCCTATCCACAGGAACGTCCTGGGGAACGGTCGGTACAGCGGGGATTGCAATGATGGGGATCGGGGAAGGACTCGGACTGCCGCTTCCACTTGTAGCGGGTGCTGTGTTATCCGGGGCCTACTTTGGTGATAAATTATCACCGCTTTCAGACAGCACCGTCCTTGCGGCATCGATGTCGAAGGTTAACGTGATTTCGCACGTGAAGTCGATGCTGTATCTGGATGTGCCCGCATTCATCATTACATCGATTCTGTTTACGGCTGCCGGTTTTTATTACGGGACGGGAGATGTAGATTTGGACAGAGTCCAGTCGATTATGACGTCCTTGAATGAGACGTTCACCATCAATCCTGTCATGTTCGTGCCGGCATTGATCGTCATCGGCTTGCTGATCTTGAAGAAGCCGTCTATTCCTACGATATCCTTCGGGGCGCTGGTAGGAGTCATTTGGGCGGTGGTCTTCCAGGGAGCGGATGTGGTTTCTTCGATCGATGCGGCCTACAATGGCTTTCAAATTGAATCCGGATCCGAATTCATCGATGAACTGTTAAACAGGGGTGGTATCGGCGGCATGCTTGGATCCATCGCGGTAATTATCCTGGGCCTTGGTATCGGCGGCATGCTGGAGAAGGTCGGCGTCCTTACAGTCATCATGAATACGTTCGTAGATAAAATCAGAAGTGCGGGCAGCTTGTCTGTATCGACGGTTTTCGCCGGATTGTTTACGAATATATTCGGTTGTGCGATGTACGTCTCCTTGATTCTGACACCGAAGCTGATGGAGAAAAGTTATGACAGGCTCCGAATCGACCGGAGAGTCTTATCTAGGAACACGGAGGTCGGCGGGACGATGACCTCCGGAATGGTACCGTGGTCGGATAACGGCATTTTTATGGCCGGTATTCTTGGCGTGTCGACGTTATCCTATCTACCATTCATGTGGATGAGTTTCGTATCGATCGCGCTTGTCATCCTATATGGATACACAGGTACATTCATCTGGTATACCAATCAAGAGGAAGCGGAAGAAGATTTGTCCGATTCCGTTCACTGATAGAGATATGACAAAAAGGCTCTTCCTGCCGCTGCGGCAGGAGGGCTTTTTTTTATTGTAGAATATCCCAGAATCTTTATTATTCTCAAAATGCGTAAAAACGCATTCAAAAAAGTAGATTCCTATGTTATTATGAGGAAAATTGTTCTCGTATTGCGTACTTGGCTTGTTTTTAAAAAGAAAATAGGAGGAGATTGCAATGAAGGAAGCAAGGTTACCGTCTCTATTGGAAGTCTGTTGTGTGCTGGCTGCGTTTCTGGCTGTGGTGTTTTCGTTTACCGCGCTGTTGGAACTGCCGATTCAGCTGGCGCTGTTTGTCGGTTGGTTTATCGTCATGTTACTTGGGTTGAGATTGGGTTTTACGTATGATTCCTTGCAGGGTTCGATCATCAAAGGAATATCGAACGGGTTGGAAGCGGTCATCATCTTGATGGCGGTTGGTGCTTTAATCGGTACGTGGATTGCCGGAGGGGTCGTTCCAACGATCATTTATTATGGTCTTGACTTCATTCATCCTTCTATCTTTTTATTAGCTACTTTAATTATATGTGCGTTGACATCTCTTTCCACAGGAACGTCCTGGGGAACTGTCGGCACCGCCGGGATTGCAATGATGGGAATCGGTGAGGGGCTGGGGCTTCCGCTTCCGTTAGTAGCAGGTGCAGTCTTGTCCGGTGCTTATTTCGGAGATAAATTGTCACCGCTTTCAGACAGTACGGTGCTGGCTGCATCGATGTCGAAAGTCAACGTCATTTCCCACGTGAAATCGATGTTGTACCTTGATGTACCAGCGTTTATCATTACGGCTATTCTCTTTACAGGAGCAGGGTTCTACCATGGCAGCGGCAATATCGATCTGGACAGGGTCCAATCGATCATGACGTCCTTGAATGATACCTTCAACATCAGTCCGCTTATGCTTGCACCCGCGGTTATTGTCATTGGATTGTTGATCATGAAGAAGCCGTCCATCCCGACGATTTCCTTCGGTGCATTGGTCGGGATCATATGGGCCGTATTGTTTCAGAATGCGGATGTCGTGTCATCCATTGAGACAGCTTACAATGGATTCCAGATCAGCTCCGGCTCTGAATTCATCGATGAATTACTGAACAGGGGAGGAATAAGCGGCATGCTCGGCTCCATTGCGGTCATCATTCTCGGTCTTGGTATCGGAGGTATGCTGGAGAAGGTGGGCGTATTGACCGTCATCATGAACACGTTCGTGGACAAGATCAAGAATGCCGGGAGCCTTTCTGTATCAACAATTTTTACCGGGTTGTTCACCAATATTTTCGGCTGTGCGATGTATGTGTCGCTGATTTTGACACCGAAGCTGATGGAAAGCAGTTATGACAGACTACATATCGATCGCAGGGTTCTATCAAGGAATACGGAGGTCGGCGGGACGATGACATCCGGAATGGTGCCTTGGTCGGATAACGGGATTTTCATGGCTGGAATCCTCGGTGTGTCGACGTTGTCTTATCTGCCGTTCATGTGGATGAGCTTCGTATCGATTGCGCTTGTCATCATCTACGGGTACACAGGAAAATTCATCTGGTATACGGATGGAGCAGAAACGGAAATAGAAACGGATATGGAAGAGGATGTATCTGATATAGCAAAATGATAGAGAAGAAAAAGGAAGCAGGGAAAGGGTGTTCATCAATGAAAAAAATTCTTCTTATCGGTACGGGCGGAACCATTGCCTCGGTCGAAAGCGAGCAGGGACTCACGCCGGGGCTGAGTCCGGAGGAAATGGTCGGGAGGCTCGAATTTCGCTTTCAGTGTGATGTAGATTGTATTGTGTCCTTGAACTTGGACAGTACGAATATTTACCCGAATCATTGGGTCAAGCTTGCGACAATGATCCATGACCATTACGACCACTATGACGGGTTCGTCATCACCCACGGCACGGATACAATGGCCTATACGGCAGCAGCGCTCGATTCGATGCTGATGCATTTGGATAAGCCGGTCGTCCTGACAGGTTCACAAATACCAATGACACTGGTCGATTCCGATGGAGAACAGAACTTGATGGATGCCGTTCATTATGCAGCGGATGGTCTGGCCGGGGTGTATATCGTCTTCAACAGTCGTGTCATCAAGGGGACGAGGGCGATGAAAATGAGGACGAAAAGTAAGCACGCGTTCGAGAGCGTCAATTATCCTTACGTCGCCTATGTTGATAATACACGCATTACTTACCATTCAAAGCCGTTGGACGCGGAACGCGGACGTCGGTTGGAGCTGGAGACGAGGTTGTGTACGGATGTCTTCGTCCTGAAGCTCTATCCGGGTATCAACCGAGAGATTTTCCGCTTCATTTCTACTAACTACAAGGGTGTCATCATCGAATGTTTCGGCAGCGGAGGGATTCCATTCTACGAAGTCGACCTGGCAGAAGAAGTGAAGGCCTTGATCGACGCCGGAGTCGTCGTTGTGCTGACGACGCAATGCTTGGAGGAAGGAATCGACATCGACTTGTATGAAGTGGGAAGGAAGATCGATCGAAACCAGGTCGTCATTTCCCAAGACTTGAATACGGAAGCTCTGCTTGCAAAATTGATGATCTATCTTGGAAAATACGTTAATATGCAGGAAGTCATCGATAACATCCATTTGGATATTGAGAAAGAAAGCGACGATTCGCTGTTCAGCTGCGACATCTCGCTGTGAATTTCATAAAAGAATGAAGGAGGTTTCATCATGTATAAAGTACAGACAACTCGAGTAGAAAAAGACTTCTTAGGAGAAAGAGAGATTCCGGCAGACGCTTATTACGGGATTCAGACACTGCGGGCATCCGAGAATTTCCCGATTACAGGTTACCGAATCCATGAATCTCTCATCACCTCCGTATCCATGGTGAAGAAGGCTGCGGCGGAAGCGAATGTTTTCACGGGGCGCTTGTCCGCCCATTTGGGAGACACCATCATTGAGGCGGCTTCAGAGGTTATTGAAGGGAAGCATCACGATCACTTCATCGTCGATCCGATTCAGGGTGGAGCAGGTACGTCGATTAATATGAATGCAAACGAAGTAATCAGCAACCGGGCATTGGAAATCCTGGGCCGTGAAAAAGGCGACTATAAATTTTTAAGTCCGAATACGCACGTGAACATGTCTCAGTCCACCAACGATGCGTTTCCAACAACGATTCACCTGGCCGTGCTTTCACAGCTGGATCTGCTTCTTGAAACGATGCGCCGTATGCAGGTGGTATTTATGGAGAAGGCGGAAGAGTTTGATACCGTCATCAAGATGGGACGGACGCATTTACAAGATGCTGTTCCGATTCGTCTCGGACAGGAATTCGCCAGCTACGGCAGAATGATCGGGCGGGACATCGAAAGAATTTCAGGTTCGTTGGAGAAATTATACGAAATTAATATAGGGGCGACAGCGGTCGGTACCGGGTTGAACGCCGACCCTGCCTATGTCAGCAAAGTCGTGGACCGCCTGCGGGACATCAGCGGCTATCCGGTTGTTTCCGCGGAGAACCTTGTGGACGCTACAGCCAACACGGATTTATATACGGAGATTTCCGGCTACTTAAAGACGTGCATGTTAAACATGTCCAAGCTTGCGAACGATCTTCGATTAATGGCTTCCGGTCCACGTGCCGGTTTGAATGAAATCGATCTTCCGGCGCGCCAGCCTGGTTCCTCCATCATGCCTGGGAAGGTGAACCCTGTCATGGCAGAGGTGATCAATCAGATCGCTTTCCAGGTGATCGGCAATGATCAGACGATCAGCCTCTCCTCAGAAGCAGGGCAGCTGCAGCTGAACGTCATGGAGCCGGTGCTCGTGTTCAATTTGTTGGAGTCCATCAAAATCATGAAGAACGGTTTCGGAGTATTCACCGATTATTGTGTGAAAGATATTAAGGCGAATGATATGGTGATGAAAAACAATGTAGAGAACAGTATCGGTATTATTACCGCACTGAATCCTTATATCGGATATGAGAAAGCGTCGGAAATTGCTCGAAAGGCCCTGCGTACAGGACAGACAATCAGGAATATCTGTTTAGAAGAAGGGGTGCTGACAGAATTGGAACTGAACCGTATTCTTGATACGCATAAGATGACAAGCCCCGGCATCGTCAGTATGGATTGATTACTGTCTGAGCTGACGTTTTGTCCTTACGAATGCCAGGAAATCGTGAAGCTCATCTTCCGTAGCGGCGGCACCGTCAATGCGGATTTCCCAATCCAGCGGCTGGTTGGAATCGTCCAACAGAACCATTTTTTGATCATCGGGAGAGCGGGGATCGTCGGTGCGGTTCAATAGATAATCGATCGAGGTGTTCATGATATCGGCCAGTTTGATCAGGGAATCCAGCGAAGGCTGGCGGTATCCGGATTCATAACCGGCATATGTACTTTTGGCGATGCCGAGCTGGTCGGCCGTTTCCTGCATCGTCCATTTCTTTTGTTTGCGAAGTTCAGTGAGTCTGGTTAATTTCATTTGGTAATCCTCCCATGACTTAGTATAGCTTAATTGGAGTGCATACCAAAATCATTCCTGTCTGTTATAGTAGATAGAGCTTTAGGATTTTATAAAAAAGGTGTGGAGATAATGAAACGAATTCTTCTCTTGTCGACAGGTGGAACGATCGGATGTATCCAAACGGAGGAGGGGCTGATCCCGGGCATTCCCATCCAGGATCTGGTCGGTTATCTGCCATTGAAGGAAGAGGACGTACAGATTGATACGGATACGGTTCTCAACATCGATAGTACGAACATGCAGCCGGAGCATTGGGAAGAGATAGCAAAGGCTGTCTATGCGCATTACCCGGACTACGATGGGTTCGTCATCACTCATGGAACGGATACGCTGTCCTATACATCCGCAGCCTTGTCCTACATGCTGCCGAATCTGCAGAAGCCGGTGGTATTGACCGGCTCCATCCAGCCGATCGATGCACAGAAGACGGACGGAGTGCGGAATTTGACGGATGCTGTTACCTATGCAAAACAAGGAGAACCCGGTGTGTTCGTCGTCTTCGGCGGACGGGTCATTGAAGGGACGCATGCGGTCAAAATGAGGACCGAAAGCTATGATGCGTTTGAAAGTATCAACTATCCTTATATTGCTTATATCGAGGGCGACCGTATTGAGCCTAATATGGATGTGCCGGATCGTGTGGAAGGTGATTTTCGCCTGGAAACGGGTCTGTGCACGGATGTTCATTTGTTCAAGCTGTATCCGGGAGTCAAACCGGAAATGTTAAATCTCATCAAAGATCATTTTCAGGCCGTCATTATTGAAACATTCGGAAGCGGTGGACTGCCGTTTCTCGAGCGCGATCTCACCAAAACCGTAGAGGAACTGATCGGGGAAGGGAAGATTGTCGTCATCACGACACAATGCCTGGAAGAAGGAGCGGACTTATCGCTCTATAAGGTCGGCAGGGTGATCGATCAGGAGAAGGTCATCCTTTCGAACGAAATGAATACCGAGGCGCTGCTGCCGAAGCTGATGTGGGCGATGGGGCGGACCTCAAACTTCTCCGAATTGAAGCAGCTTGTTGAAGGCTCTTCCTGTCCATGAGGCAGGAAGAGCTTTTTTTGGATGTCCGATTTCATATGTGAACAATTTTGTAAATTTTATGAAAACCAGCAGAAAAAAGGAGAGAAAAATGATAGAATAGCTTTTATATCCATAAAGATATGCCTTTGTTTTGTAAGCGTTTTATCAAATGAGAAAAGGTTGATGAATAAGTGGCAACACATGTAAATGAAGCATCTATTTTCGATCATACGGGAAGCAGGATTGTGACAGAGGATCGTGACGTGACGATTCTTGCGAAGATGGAAGAACCGAAGATCGCTATATTGGGAAATGTCGTCAGTGAGGAAGAGTGTGAAGCGTTGATCCGTCTGTCGAAGGATAAGGTGAACCGTTCCAAAATCGGTTCCGATCATGATGTGAGTGATATCCGTACGAGCAGCAGTGCTTTTCTACCGGACGATGAGTTGACGGGCAGGATCGAGAAGCGACTCGCTCAGATTATGAATGTGCCGGTGGAGCATGGAGAAGGGATTCATATCCTTCATTATAAACCGGGTCAGGAATATAAAGCGCACCATGACTATTTCCGTTCTACTTCCAGAGCCGCGAAAAACCCGAGGATCAGCACCCTCGTCCTCTACTTGAATGATGTCGAAGAAGGCGGGGAAACATATTTCCCGGAAATGAACCTTACCGTCTCCCCTCACAAAGGAATGGCGGTCTATTTCGAGTATTTCTATAACGATCCTGCGATCAATGAGCGTACGCTTCATGGAGGTTCGCCGGTCACTGCCGGAGAGAAGTGGGCGGCAACGATGTGGGTACGGAGGCAGCAGTATCGCTGATTTTCCAGTTTTTTATGAAAAGAAACACCTCCCTGAACAGTAAGATTCGGCGGGGTGTTTTTTCATTGCAGGATACATACGGAACGTGTGAGACGAGTGAATACAAGTAGGAAGGAAGTGGCCTCATGAAGAAATATGGATGTATGATTGTGTTTGTATTATTGCTGCTGGCAGGTTGCGGCGGGGAAATCGAGTCGAACATGTCAGGCTCTGTCCAGTCTTTCTCCTTCACGACGCAGGATAACGGTAAGTTAAGTAACGAAGATTTAGAAGGAGATTGGTGGGTGGCTGATACGATTTTCACAAATTGCGAGACGGTCTGTCCTCCGATGACGAATAATATGGCTGTGCTGCAGCAGAAAATGGAGGAAGAAGATATCGATGCCCAGCTTGTGTCTTTCAGCATCGATCCGGAAAATGATACACCGGAAGCGTTGAAAGAATTCGGCGACAAATTCGGAGCGGACTACGACAACTGGTCCTTCTTGACAGGGTATGAATTCCAGACGATTAAGGAATTATCCATCAAGTCGTTCAGCAACCTGGTCGACGAGATCCCGGATTCTGATCAGTACATGCACGGGACAAGCTTCTTCCTCGTCAATCCGGAAGGGAAGGTCATCAAGAAGTATGATGGAACGAAGCGGAGCGAAATGGACAAGATTGTGGAAGATCTGAAGAAAGTCCAATAATGAAAGGGAGTGCTTCGGAATGGGCAGGAAGTCAATAATCGGAACTTTTCTTATGGTTGGTATACTGCTGATGCTCACGGCATGCGGAGGGGAAGACAACGCGGAACAGCAGGCGGCGGATAGTGATCTGGTACCTCTCGACGTCCGTTTCTCAACGACTCCGGAAGAACAGCTGGAACCTGGTGACACTTTCACCTTACAGGCCCATGTAACGAAAGGGGAAGAAGCTGTAAATGATGCCGACGAGGTCCAATTCGAGATGTGGCAGGACGGTCAGGATGAGGAAGACCACAAAATGCTCGAAGGCGAATCAACGGGGGACGGAATGTATGAGGTGGAGACCTCTGTAGAGGAAGCGGGTCTGTACTATGTCGTTTCCCACGTCCAGGCAAGAGGATCTCACAACATGCCGAAGGACGAGCTTGTCATCGGAGATGTCGATTCTGCACAGAAAGAGCCTTCGGAAGAGGAAGGTGGGATGGTCCATATCATGATGGAGGAGCCTGTTGAAAAAGGGGGAGAGACGACCTTGACCGCGCATCTGATGGAAGCAGAAGCGCCGGTGGAAGGTGCGGACGTCCGTTTCGAAGTGTGGAAAGAAGGGGAAGAGTCCCATGATTTCGTCGATGCGGAGGAAGCGGGAGAGACGTATACGGCTGACTATGTGTTCCCGGAATCCGGAACCTATCAAGTGAAGCTGCATGTGGAAAAAGGGGACTGGCATACCCATAAAGAGAAAGCCATTACCGTGAACTAGAGGAATCTGAAGTTTCTTTCATATATAAAGGAAAGAAGGTATTAATAGGTCGCACCTTTGGCGTAGGGCGGCCTTTTTTTGTATGGAAACAATTACTGACGGTTACGAATGGAAATTATGAAGGGAATCAGGTTAACATAAGAAGAGATACGACGAATGTAGTAAGGGGTTAATCGATGAAACAGTTTGTAAAGGTACTGTTGATCGTCATTGGCAGTATATCACTCGGTCTTGGCGTGTTGGGAATCGTTCTCCCTCTGGTTCCGACGACACCGTTCCTGCTGTTGACAGCAGCTTGCTATGTGCGCAGTTCCGACCGTCTGTACAATTGGCTGATGACGAATAAATGGTTCGGTTCCTATATCCAAAATTATAAATCGGGCAGAGGAATTCCTGTCAAAGCGAAGGTATCTGTCCTGATCATGATATGGTTTTCCTTTCTTTTCTCCGCTTTTTTCATTGCTCCGAACGTATGGCTGAAGCTCGGTTTTATTTTCGGAGGATGTTTCTTTACCGTCGTGATCTATCTCACGAAAACGTATCGTCCGGAAGAAGATAAGTAGGCGCTCCTTTGGAAGAGAGGAGCGTCTTTATTTGACTTGGAATATAATTGAATTTTCAGAACAGTAAACGTATAATCGAAACATACCGACTGGTTAGTATGTGAGGGGGATACGATAGTGGAGGGAAAACAGGAAAGCTTAGTGAAACAGCGGAAATTAAGTGCAAGGGAACGAGTCGATCTGCTTGCGGATGCCGGGTCGTTCTGGGAACTAGGGGCGGCCGCACATTCTCCGGTACCTGGTATGGAAGAGCGGACACCGGCAGACGGACTGATCGGCGGCATGATCCGCGTGGAAGGGAGAGAGGCGGTCGTTCAGGCGATGGACGTCCGCGTGCTGTCCGGAACAGAGGGGGAAGTACACCTGCGAAAGAATGAGTTCTTCTATTCCTATGCGAAGAAACGAAAGCTGCCGCTGTTCAACTTATGTGAAGGCGGAGGACTGCGAATGCCGGACGGGATGGGTTCCGACGGCATCAGTGACAAACTGTTCCCTCGCTGCATGCTCGATCATGGGAGGGAAACACCGGTCCTGACTGCCATACTTGGAGAATGCTACGGCGGTCCGACATGGATGGCCGTCACCTCCGATTTTGTCACTCAGGTGAAGGGAACGGGGATGGCCGTAGCAGGACCAAGGATGCTCGAAATGGCAAGCGGGGAGCGACTGACAGCGGACGATCTTGGCGGAACAGGCGTCCATGCCGTCCACACGGGTCACATCGATCACATAGCGGAAACTGAGGAAGATGCCATCGAGATGCTGCGCACATTTTTCCGTTACCTACCTTCCAATGCAGAAGACACCCCGCCGGTCGTGCACAGCGGGGATGGCGATCGGAGGATTGATGTAACGGACATCGTACCTGCCAATTTGCGGCGCCCTTATGATGTGAGGGCGGTTATCGCAGCTCTGTTCGATCTGCATACGTTCATGGAATACCGATCGTTTTACGGAAAAGCACTGATCACCGGTTTTGCGCGTCTGGACGGGCAGGTAATCGGGATCGTCGCAAACCAACCGATGCAGATGGCAGGTGCACCTGGACCGGAGGAATGTGATAAAGCGGTGGATTTCATCTGCCTGTGCGATTCCTACCATATTCCCCTCGTCTTTCTTCATGACACGCCTGGTTTCCGGATCAGCAGCCAGGCGGAGAAGCGGAAGATGGCTTCGAAGATTATGAACTGGAACACGGCCCTTGCTAAGTCGACGGTGCCGAAATACTCGGTCGTTCTCCGAAAGAGTATTGGAGCCGCTTATGGAAATATGTGCGGACCCGGAATGGGAGCAGACGTCGTCGCTGCCTGGCCGGAGGCGGAAATCAACTTCACCGGTCCTGAGGTCGGTGTGAATGTGGTGTATGGAAAGCATATTCAACAGGCAGAAGATCCGAAGCAGGAACGAGCCAAATATTTAGAGCAGTGGAATTTCGACAGCTCCCCGATGAAGGCAGCAGCCAAATTTCTGATTGAAGATATTATTGAACCGGAAGATACCCGTTCCTTTCTTCTCCGTTTCCTTCGATCGGCGACGGCTTCCGGTCCAGTGAAAAGCGACAGACGTCTCGCTGATTGGCCGATGTCGCAGTAGGAGGGATGGAATGAAGAAGCAGGGACGAAACGATACGGTGATGTATAAAAAGGGGAAGAAACCTTTGACGGAATACTTACAGGACCATGCCAGGGAGCGTCCGACCGATCCGGCGTACATTTACTACGGAAAGGCTTGGAACTGGAGAGACGTGCTGGAGCAGGTTCAGAAGGTCGCAGGGTTCTTAACCTCCGCTGGATTTACAAAAGGCGATCGGATCGGGCTTTTCATGCAGAACGGACCACCATACGTGATCGCTCATTATGCCATTCAGTACATCGGGGCAGTCGTCTGTCCGCTCAGTCCGATGTATAAGGCTGGAGAGTTGGATTACTTCGTGGAAGAAGTAGGAATGTGCGCCGTTTTCGCGGGCAGCGAACTGCTTTCGGAAGTGAGAAAAATGGAGCATACGCTCGCCCGTGTCATTGCCGTTCGAAACAGCGAGTACCGAGCAGACGCCGTTTCAGAGAAGGATTCAACCCTGCAGCAGCGGGAAGTAGCATGGAGAGATGTCCTTCTTGAAGGCCCTTCGTTACAAAAGCCAACCGCCGTTGATATGGATGAGACCGCTCTGCTTGCTTTTACATCCGGGACGACCGGGCGTCCGAAAGCGGCCATGCTTACCTACGGCAATGCCCTTTACAAAACGGCGGCTGCAGTCAGCGCCAACGGAGTGGAGAATCGGGAAACGTGGCTTGCGGTCATGCCGCTGTGCCATATAGCGGGAATGGTGATGGGCGTGAATATCCCTGTCTACACAGGGGCTCCGTGTGTGTTGATGGAACGCTTTGATCCGGTTGAAACGTTGAGGATGCTTAAACATTATGAAGTGACGGTCTGGTACAGCACCGCACCGATGAATGAAGCGATACTTGACATGGGAACAGAAGGAACGCTTGAACACTTGCGGTTGAACCTGTGTACCAGTTTCGGTATGCCGGTGACGGATAGTCTTGCGGAAAGGTGGAAGGAGCTAGCGCCGGGGTGCCGTTTGTTTGAAGCATCGTACGGCTTGAGTGAATCATATACGGTCGATACGTATATGCCTGCGGAAAAGGTGAAATTCGGTTCCGTCGGCGTTCCGGTTCCTGGTTCCAGGATAGAGATCCATGATCCATGGACAGGAGAAGCTTGTCCACCAGGGGAGTCCGGGGAGATTGTTATCCGAAGCCCGGGTGTGTTTAAGGGCTACTGGAATCGTCCGGAGGCTACAGCAGAGGTTAGGAAGGATGATTGGCTGCATACGGGCGATATCGGTTACTTCGATGAGGACGGCTATCTGTATTTTCAAGGTCGGAGTAAGGAGATGATCAAGTCCTCCGGGTTCAGTATTTTCCCGGAAGATGTGGAATCGCTGTGGAAGAAGCACCCGGCTGTCGTACAGGCAGCCGTCATCGGTATCCCGGATGAGCGAAAAGGGGAGGTTGTGAAGGCGTTCCTCGTTCTGAAGCAGGAGGCCGACGTAACGGAAGAAGAGCTGACAGGATGGGCCAAGGAGCATATGGCCCGCTACAAGGTACCTTCAGCCATCGAAATCCGCCGCTCGCTGCCGCAGACGAGCGCAGGAAAAATACTAAGGCGGCTGCTGAAAACAGAGACGTAACCCGATAGACCGCTTCCCGCTACGGGGGCGGTTTTTTCGGTGTGTTCTTGGGTAAGATGAAGGGGATATGGATAATGGGATACTTGTGTTAAAATAGTCCTTTAACAGGCCGGTCGTCTTTTGCTGCAAAAGAATCCGCGACACTACATGGAGGTTATGATATGGATAATAATGATATATTGATACGGCTGCGATATGCCCTCGATATCCGCGACATGGACATGGTTGAAATATTCAAGCTCGGCGGTGTAGAGCTGACGAAAGAGGACGTGCGTAAAGTTCTCACCAAGCCGGAGGAAGAGTATGAGGAATACGATGATGAAGCGTACGAGGACGAGATGCATATCAAGTGTACGAACAGCATGTTGGAGTCCTTCCTGAACGGGTTGATTACATTTGAAAGGGGCCCTCAGCTTTCTAAGGATGGCACCCCTGTCAAACCGGACCGTTCCATCAAGAACTATTCCAGCGTCAATAACGTCATGCTGAAGAAAGTGAAAATAGCATTGAAACTCACCAACGAAGATGTGATCGACATCATCGGACTTGCCGGTGTGACGATAACAAAAGGCGAATTGAGTGCGCTGCTTAGAAAAGAAGGGCATAAAAACTACAAACCATGCGGCGATAAGTATGCGAGGAATTTCCTGAAAGGCCTTGCGATCAAGCATCGCGGCTGATGAAAAGCCCCGGGAGAGGCATCCCGGGGCTTTTTTTATGATTTTGATTCCCTTCCGATTTCAGGGAGGATGGTTTTGGCTACTTTCTTGTCCAGTGCTTCATAATCATAATAGTTGATCGTTTCGTATAACTCTTCACGGGACTGCATGTCGGACAATTTGTGCTTTTGTGTGTCTTGGGTCAGGATTTCCGTGAAAATCCGTTCGTAGGCTTTAGCAGCGACGCGAAGGGAGGTGACAGGATAAATCACCATGTTCATTCCGAATGCCTCGAAGTCTTCCCCGGTGAAATACGGGGTTTTCCCGAATTCCGTCATGTTGGCCAGAAGAGGGGCGTGAATGGCATCGGACGCCTTTTTGAAATCTTCCTCGCTTGTCAAAGCCTCTGGAAAAACAGCATCTGCGCCCGCTTTTACATAATCATTCGCACGTTCGACCGCCGCATCCATTCCTTCCACTGACTTAGCATCTGTTCTGGCGACGACCAGGAGGGTAGGAGCCGTTTCTTTAATCGTGCGGATTTTCTGCATCATCTCTTCTGTATCGACAAGTGTTTTTCCGTTTAAGTGGCCGCACTTCTTCGGGAGCTGCTGATCCTCGATTTGAACGGCAGCAACTCCTGCCTCTACCATTTCCATCGCTGCGCGGGCGACGGTGATGGTCCCGCCGTATCCGGTGTCGATATCGACAAGTAAGGGAAGGTCGGAGGCACGGATCAACTCTTGTGCCTTTGCTGCCATTTCGTTGGAGTAAATCATGCCGAGGTCGGGCAGTGCACGGCTGGCAGTATAGGCGGCACCTGATAAGTAAAGGGCCTTGAACCCGACGTCTTTGGCTATTTTGGCAGACATGCCGTCATGGGCACCGGGAATCCTGAGCAGTTCCTGTTCTTCCATCAATCGCTTGAACGCTGCTGCTCGTTCCGGCTGGGTCGATGTAGGTTCCACTATCCATGTCATGATACGTTCTCCTCCTTATATACGGAATAATTCCATGAATTGAGGCACGGATGTATCGACTAATTGGTCGTAATCCTCACATCGATTCATAATCCGGTTCACCTGACGGAATGGGAAGCGTGTCTTCAAATTGTCCTGGAACTTGTTCAAAAGAAGCGGGATTCCCTCATCCCGGCGTCTGCGGTGGCCAAGGGGGTATTCAATTGCCACTTGTTCAGTGCAGGAACCGTCTGTAAAGAATACCTGAACAGCATTGGCGATCGAACGTTTATCCGGATCGAGGTAATCGCGGCTGTATTCCTCGCACTCCACCGTTGTCATCAACCCTCTTAGTCGGTCGATATCCGGATTCCGGGCCGTGTCATCTTCATAGTGGTCGGCGTTCAGGGTGCCGTAAATCAATCCGACAGCTGTGATGTACTGCAGGCAGTGATCGCGATCCGCAGGGTTGTGCAGCGGTCCTTTCTTATCAATGATCCGAATCGCCGATTCATGGGTTGTGATGGTAATCCTGGCAATGTCGGAAAGTCTGTCTTTTACTTCCGTGTGGAGCTGGACGGCGGCTTCCGCAGCCGTCTGGGCATGAAACTCGGCTGGGTATGCGATTTTAAACAGGATATTCTCCATGACATAGGAACCGAGCGGGCGGGCCAGTGTCAGCTTTTTCCCGCTGAACAGGACATCCTGAAAGCCCCACCCTGGCGCAGATAGTGCTGTGGGATATCCCATTTCTCCTTTTCTCGTCATTAAAGCCAGACGGACACCCCTGCTTGTCGCATCACCGGCAGCCCAGGATTTCCGTGATCCGGTGTTTGGCGCGTGGCGGTATGTGCGGAGACTGGAATTATCGACCCATGCCTGCGAGACGGCATCGGTGACTTCTTCCTTCGTCCCGCCGAGCATCGCTGTAACAACGGCGGCTGTTGCGACTTTTACGTAAAGGACGTGGTCCAAACCTTCTCTGTTCAGGCTGTTCTCAAGTGCAAGGACACCTTGAATTTCGTGGGCCTTCACCATGTTCACGAGCACGTCCTTCATGTGGAGCGGAGCTTCCCCTGCGGCCAGTCGCCTCCTGCTGATATAGTCGGCGATGGCCAGGATTCCTCCCAGGTTGTCGGAGGGATGCCCCCACTCGGCAGCGAGCCACGTGTCATTGTAGTCGAGCCAACGAATCATACAGCTGATATTGAAGGCGGCATGAACAGGATCCAATTCATAGGAAGTCCCCGGGACACGCGAGCCGTCAGGAACGATAGTACCAGGAACGATGGGACCGAGGTGTTTCGTGCATTCCGGGTATCGAAGGGCGAGAAACCCGCAGCCAAGCGAATCCATCAGGACGTACTGGGCTGTCTGCAACGCTTCCTCGCTGGTAACTTCTTCGTGAACCGCATAAGCAGCGATTTCCTCCAATAATGGATCGGTTTCCTTGAGGGTATTCATTTTCACTTCTTCCATTTCATCTCCACCTTTACAAAGAATATGTACCATACAGCCGGGCAGGCAGCCCGGCTTTCTTCCTTTATGGATGCAGATCCCGCGGGCCGGAATAAAGGACACGGGGACGGAACAACTTGTTGTTGGCGTATTGTTCTGTGACATGGGCACAGAGGCCGAGGGTTCTTGCAGCAAAGAAGATCGGCGTGTACAAAGCGATTGGAACAGAAAGAAGGTAATAGACAGGAGCAGCGTAGTAATCCAGATTCGGATATAGATTTTTTTCTTCTTTCATGACGGCTTCTCCTGCTTCGCACATGTCAAACAGGTCTTCACGTTTTTTTTCTTTTGCGAGTTCCCGAAGAGCTTCTTTCATGAGGGAAGCCCGTGGGTCCATGCGATTCCTATACACTCGATGACCGAATCCCATCACCTTTTCTTTCTTCTGGAGCTTTTCATAGAGCAGGTGACGGAATCCGTCGGTCGTCTTGCCTTCAAGCAGCATATGCATGACCGCTTCATTCGCACCGCCGTGAAGATTCCCTTTTAAGGAGGCGACGGCACCGGTCAAGGCACCATACAGGTCGGCATTCGTCGATGCGATGACCCGGGCGGTGAAGGTCGAGTTCGGCATTTCGTGCTCGCTGTAGAGCAACAGGGAAAGGTCGAAGAACTTCACCTCCTGCTCCGATGGTATCGTACCGGTGATCATGTATAAGAAATTCGCGCTGTAAGAGAGTTCCTCCGTGGGCTCGATGACCGGTTCCTGCTGCAGGATGTGGTAACTGTTAGCGACGATGTTCGGAATTTTAGCCAATAAACGCAGCGCTGTCGTACGCATGACCTCCGGTGAGCGGTCTTCCAGCCTTTCATCGTGACCGGCAAGGGCGGAAACACCTGTGCGCAGCGCATCCATCGGGTGTGTAGAGGACGGAAGCTTTTCGAAAAGCGTAAAAAAACCTTGCGGCAGGGAATATTCCTTTATTAAATTAGCTTCGATATTTGATCGTTCTGCACCTGCAGGGAGACTGCCGTGAAGCAGAAGATGAATCAAGTCTGTATAGGTCTTACAGCCGGCAAGCTCAATCAGTTCATAGCCGCGGATGACAATTTCCTCTTTCTCTGTATCCAGGTAGGAAAGCTGCGTCTCAGCAGCAATCACACCATCAAGACCAGGTCGATAGATCATTTGATCAGGCATAGACATCCTCCTTATAGTAACCGCTTACAAAAATAAGATCAGGACAGCGAATGCTTACCGAAAAGTTCTTCGCGGACAAGGGCGTATGCTTTTTCTAAACGAATTCGTTCCTCCGAGTCACGGCATTCCTTCTGCCATTGTTCGAACGTCTCCTCCAGTGTACTTGGAAGAGAGGCGTAGAACTGATTCATAATAGATGCTTTAAAAAGGTCGATATAGCTGTCTATCGGATCATTCATAGAGACACCTCTATTTCATTCGGAAATAAAGCCAATAAAAAAACAACTTCCCCAAGAAGTTGTCAAGCTGCGTTCTTCCTAGGAAAAGCAAATAAGATCCGCAGCCATGCGTATCCATCCTTCTCCTGAAACGGCACTTCACACCCCCTATCCTCGTAGGTACATGATGCTCGCTGAAACGGGCAGGTCTCCTGGCTTATGATCATCGCTCCCTGAACCCTTCCCATTCCCACCTGATGGCGGGGACAGTGGTCCTTCAGTTCGCTCCCAATTACAGTTGCGGGACAGCACCGGCTTTTCACCGGTTTCCCTTTTAAGCAGGCAGCATTTGTGCGCCTGCACCCGAATCAAAACGTATTCAGTTGTCACAGTTCAATATATCAAACAATCCAGAAATAAACAATATTTTCCTTTCTTCCCCGTGGTAGGAACAGCTGGGATGTTTGCTTTTTATAAAAAAAGGTTACATATCTTACAGGTGAACAAACTATACCATGTATGTTTTCCATAGAAAGGATGAGTGAGAGTGAAAGTTCTTGTAGTAGGTGCAAATGGTCAAGTCGGTAAACATCTGGTTGAGAAAATCCAGGACAGCGAAAAAGTAGAAGCCGTCGCTATGATCCGCAAAGAGGAGCAGGCGTCCTACTTCAAAGATTTAGGAGCCGAAACGGTCCTTATTGACTTGGAAGACGACACGGAAACCATTGCAAAAGCGTTTAAAGGAGTGGACGCTGTCGTATTTACAGCGGGATCCGGTCCGAATACCGGCCCTGATAAAACAGTAATGATCGACCTTGACGGTGCGGTGAAGACGATCGAAGCATCGAAGCAGGCAGGTGTGAAGCGCTACGTCATGATCAGTTCTTTCGATACGACGCGGGAAGCGATTCAGGAAGCACCGGCTTCTTTCGCTCCTTATGTCATTGCGAAGCACTATGCAGATGACTGGCTGCGACGAACGGATCTGGATTACACGATCATCCACCCGGGAATGTTGACGAACGATGCGGGTACGGGTGAAGTGGAAGCGGCAGAGAAAGTCGAACGCGGGGAAATTTCCCGTGAAGACGTGGCGAGCGTCATTCTTGCGACATTGGAAAATGAGGCGACAATCGGTAAGGAATTCCAAGTGGTCGGGGGAAATACGACCGTCCGCGATGCTGTAGGATCTTTATAATTATCAGGAAGACTCTCGAAGGCTCTGCTGGAAACAGCGGAGTCTTCTTTATTGTTTCGTCGATTTCCCGGGAAATATGTGGCGGCACCATGTGAAAAAATGCTACGATTCCCGTAGGATATACATAGGAGGAAAGTATATGACACGGAAATTATATTATGAAGATGCTTATTTGACAGCATTTGATACAACCATTGCCCGTACCGGGCAGGATGATAACGGATTTTTCGTCATACTTGAAGAAACAGCCTTTTATCCAACCGGCGGCGGTCAGCCGAGTGATCGAGGAGCTTTGAACGGAGCACCGGTTTCAGGTGTGGAAGAAGTGGACGGCGATATCCGTCATTATTTGGAGGAGCCGATGGTCGTCGGAGGTACCGTCCATGGGGAAATTGACTGGGCCAGACGCTTTGACCATATGCAGCAGCATTGCGGGCAGCATATCCTTTCTGCAGTCATGGAAGATCGTTTTCAGTGGCAGACGACCAGCTTCCATCTGGGTGAGGAAACGGTGACGATCGATTTGGATACTTCTGAGCTTCTGGAAGAAACGCTTGCAGAAGCGGAAGCAGAGGTCAACCGCTTGATCCTGAAAAATATTAAGGTGGAAACAGCATGGATGACGGCGGAAGAGGCGGGGAAGCATCCTTTGCGTAAGAAACTCGCCGTCACGGAAAATGTCCGTCTCGTCATGATTCCGGGCGTTGATTATAATGGCTGCGGCGGAACACATCCGCAGGCGACCGGGGAAGTAAGGGCTGTTAAGCTTCTGGGCTGGACTAAGAATAAGGGTCAGGTGCGCCTGGAATTTGTCTGCGGAGAACGCCTGCTTGGACAGTTCGGAAAGAAACACCGGCTGTTGACGGAGTTGAAGCAGCTCGTTGCCCGTCCCGAGGAGGCGCTGCCGGAGGAAATCGTTGAGCTGAATGAAAAAAGCAAAGAGAAGGATAAGTACATCTTGGATTTGGAGAGTAAGCTGATCGGCTATGAAGCGAAGGAGCTTGTGGAACAAGGAGAGCAGAAACAGTTTCTCTCTGCAGTATATCAGGACCGTTCTATTAAGCAGCTCCAGGCTTTAGGGCAGGCTGTGTTGAACGAAACGACGGATGCCTGTGTCCTGCTCGTCAGTGAACAGGAAGATGCCCTCCAGTTTGTACTTGCCTGTGGCAGCGGACTGGACAGAAATATGAATGACGTGGCGAAACAAGTGTTGCCGCATATCGAGGGAAAAGGCGGAGGAAAACCGCATTTTGTCCAGGGTGGCGGCAAGAAACGAATCAAAGCGGATGCATTTGTGGAGCTGGTAAAGAATATAGTTTAAAAAGAGTCCCCCTGAACTCCAGGAAGCGCCTGTCGCTTTCTGGAGTTTTTTATCATCTTACGGTAACTGTTGTGTAATAGTGGTGTAATAGTATTAAGAACATATAACAGTTCCATTATTGTTGCGTTTTTTTATTGTAAATGTGGTATTATCAATCTTGTTCTCCTACGCATGCTTAATTTTAATTGGTATCAGCTATTGATGAAACATAAATAAATTAGATCACTATTTACGGAGGTTGTATCATGTTTTCTAAATTTAAAACAAAGATGGAAAACCCCGAATTCAAGAAGAAATTCATGATTTATGCTGCTGTCATTGCAATTTTCTGGGCGAAGATGTATTACGTTCAGGGCAGTGTCTTCACGTTGAATATTGAAAATGCCAATGAAGCGGCTATTCTTGCGTTCAACCCACTGAGCAGTATTTTCCTACTATTCGGTGTCGGTATTCTTCTTGGCGGCCGTAAGGGAATGCTGGGGATGTATATATTCGGGTCCTTACTATTGTATGTAAACGTCCTATTTTATAGAGAATACAACGACTTTTTAACGATTCCGATGTTAGGTCAGGCGGCAAACCTTGCCGGTCTTGGCGGAAGTATCACCGATATCATGTCAGCCACAGACATTTTCCTGTTCCTTGATGTCTTCGTCGCTGCATTTCTATTGTTCTTCTTAAGAAAAAATCGTTTGCAGAGTTTCATGCCGAAACGAAAGGAAGGTTTGATCCTTGCGATGATCGCTGTTCCTTTGTTTGTCGTGAACCTCGGCTGGGCACAGACTGAGCGTACGGAATTGCTGCAGCGGGCATTCGACCGGAACATGCTTGTTAAGTACCTTGGTGTCCTGAACTTCCACGCGTATGACCTTGTTCTACAGGGACAGACAGAGGCGAAGCGTTCTTTCGCTGACAGTAATGAACTTGCGCCTGTCTTGAATTATCTAAATGAGAAAAAGACGGAGCCTAGTGAAGAAATGAAGGGAATTGCAGAAGGGAAGAACGTTATTGCTCTTTCCTTGGAAAGTACGCAGACCTTTGTTGTCGATAATACGGTGAACGGACAGGAGCTGACGCCATACTTGAACGACCTGAAAGAAGAAGGGGCTTATTTCAGTAACTTCTATCACCAGGTGAAGCAGGGGCGTACATCCGATTCCGAGTTTCTGTTGGATAACTCCTTGTATGGATTGAACCGTGGATCTGCATTCTTTACGCATGCGGGGAATGAATATGAGGCAACGCCGGAAGTGCTAGGCAAAGAAGGGTACACGTCTTCTGTTATGCATGCGAACGATGCCAGCTTCTGGAACCGTGATACGATGTATGATTCACTCGGATATGATCGTTTCTATTCCAAGAAGGATTTTGATGTAACTGAGGATAAATCCTATAACTGGGGTCTTCTCGATGAGTACTTCTTTGATGAATCCCTGGATAAGATGGAACAGATCGATCAGCCTTTCTATAATAAGATGATTACACTGACGAACCACCATCCGTTTACGCTTCCGGAAGATAAACAGATGATCGAGCCTGGACAAACATCCAGTAAGACGCTGAATAACTACTTCCAGACGATTCGTTATCAGGATGAAGCATTGAAACAGTTTGTAGAGAAATTCAAGAAATCTGATCTGGCCGATGACACGGTGTTGGTCATCTATGGGGACCACTTCGGTATTTCTGAGAACCATAAGAAAGCCATGGGTGAGTATTTGGATAAAGATATCAATGAATACGAACAGTTCCAGCTTCAACGCGTACCGCTTCTCATCATCGGAGAAGGCATTGAGCCGAAAGAATATGATACAGTCGGTGGTCAAATCGACCTGCGTCCGACAATCATGAATCTGCTCGGTGTGGAAGATGACAATCCCGTTCAATTCGGACAGGATCTCTTCAGTGAAGATCGTCAGGAATTGATGATCGACCGTGATGGTAACTTCGCAAATGAAAAGTACGTCGGTGTCAATGGCAACTGCTATGACAGGGAGACCGGCGAACCGGTAGAAGGGGAAGATGCTTGTACTTCCGGATTTAAACAAGCGGAAGAAGAGCTTGCTCTATCTGACTCTGTCGTCTACGGCGACCTGCTTCGCTATTTAGACGAAACAGAAATGATTGAGCAGAAAGCTTCCTCAGATAAAAAAGAATAAGACAAGAGAAAGAGCTTGCGGGCTGAATCCCGCAAGCTCTTTTTTTATTGGTGTGCGTGGAGGAGGTATGCTTCTGTGAAGTCCACCACTGCGGGCTGGGGAAGCAGACGGGCTTCTGCCTCTCCGACCGGTGCTTTCTTCACCTGGTGCACCTTTTCGAATGCTTCTCCGATTGTTGGGAAACGTTCTTCCTCATACTCTAAATCTTTGTAAGTCCGCCATACTCTCTTTCCATCTTCATAAACCGGACTTCCATTCGTACATTCTTTCAGACACTTGGAACGATATTCCCCGAGATGCATGGACGTATTGCTCTCATAGTCCGTACCAAGTAAAAGGACATACCCGTCCCGGTCATAAATCCGGGCGAGTGGAGACTGGTCCCCAAGTCCGAAATCAAGCGAATGGTCCTTCGTGATTTCTTCGCTGTATTTCCCCCAGACTGCGAAGGAAGAGACCGGATGGTTGCTCCGCTTGACATCAGGAAAAGAACGGAACGCCTCCGCGATCTGTCCCATGAAGTAACTAGGAGTGATGACCGGATCAAAGGCGGGCATTTCTGCGCGCACCGTTTCCCACCACGATTCAGGGATGGGTGGATTCCCCCATCCGGCTGGATCCGACATGTTGGCACTATGGGCAGGCATGACCAAGGTCCCTGTCGGTGTCAGAACATCCTGCAGAGCATGGATGACGGTGACAGGTCCTCCACACACCCAGCCCAGCGAACTCATCGAGCTGTGAACAAGCACCGTCATGCCTTCCTCCACTCCTAGATTTCTAAGGTCCTCCGCGAGGGATTTCCTTGTTTGTGGCTGCTTTGAAAATTGGACAGCGTTTGCTTCCGACATAGTCGAACGACCTCCTGCTTCCATTATGTAATGGATGTACTCCTTTTATTTTACAATGAATGGCAGGAGTTTAGGAGGGGATAATTTCATAAAAAAGGAACACCTCCGATCATCCTGCCGGAGGTGTTCTTCCTTTATTTTGTCTGATCCCTGTATTCTTTCTCCGTACCATCCGGGAAATCGACGTCGAGCTCGAAGGACTCATAATCATCCGGCAGGTTGAAGGCTTCCTTCACTTGCTTGATGACCTCATCGTCTGCGGTGTCCTTGTCGAACGTCAGCTCCTGGAACAGAGGTGTCATTTGTGCCAATGCCTCGTCGGACTGAAGGTTTTGGTCGTCCATGTCATCTTGATAACTCGCTTCCATTCCATCTTTCTCCTTTTCATAATCCACATCAAATGTATTGTTCTCCGGATAGTGGACCTCTAAGTCGAAGCTGGTGAACGGAAAAGATTGTTCATCCGTCTCTGCTGCACCATTTTCTGCCTGCTCCTCTTGAGGTGCATCCTCAGGTGGGTTGCTTACCTCATCATTATCGTTACATCCTGCTAACAGGAAAAAAGGGACTGCCGCCAGCAAGGATAGTGTTTTCCAGTTATTCATCATTCCTGCATCTCCTTTGATTTGAAAGTATTCGTAGTGTACCCAATCTCTAGAATTCATATATATGACGCGATTTTCTCCACATATCCTGCTTGCAGACAGGGCGAAGGTACGTATTTTTTTCAAAATTAAGGAACACTGCCAATAGTTTTGAAATATTTTACTATAAAAGAGTTGCGTAATTCCGAGTAAACCTATAGACTTAAATATCAATTGATGATTATTCTGAATATTTAATTTCGTAAGACTATAAACAGGTGGGTATGGAGGATTGACAATGACCTGGGAGATGGGGTTTGTGCTGCTGGTCGTCTTGGTGATGATGATCTGCTTATTTAAAGAGGTGGCGCGGCCGGATATTATCGTGTTCGTCGCGTTGATTGCGTTTCTTGCAGTGGGCATCATTACACCGGAAGAGGCGATTTCCGGCTTCTCCAATGAAGGTATGCTGACGGTTGCTATGCTGTTCGTCATAGCTGGTGTCATTCAGAAGAGCGGGTTGGTTGAGAGATCGGTGGCAGCCCTGCTCGGGAAAGGGAAGTCGGAGAGGAGATCGTTGTTCCGGTTTCTTGTACCGATATCCGGTGCTTCGGCATTTTTGAATAATACACCGATCGTCGTAACGCTGACACCGATCGTTCGCGAATGGTGTGCCGATCATAATATATCACCGTCTAAATTTCTGATTCCGTTATCTTACGCTTCCATCTTGGGAGGAATACTTACCTTGATGGGTACGTCCACCAACCTTGTCGTCCATGGATTGCTGCTGGAGCGGGGGATGGAGGGATACAGTCTTTTCACTCTTGCACAAGTCAGTCTTCCCGCAAGCTTGATCGGGTTGGTTTATTTGGTGACGGTCGGTTACCGTATTCTTCCTGACTACAAACCTTTGAATAAAAGAAGCGGGGATGAACGGAAGCAATATTTGATGGAAGTGGTTGTAGAGAATCACTTTCCAGCCGTCAATCGGACGGTTGAAGAGGCGGGACTCCGTAATTTGGAAGGAGTTTATCTGCTGGCAATTGCGCGCTCCAAAGATAAAGTGTGTCCGGTTAAGAATTCTACAACGATAAAAGCGGGGGACCGCCTTATCTTCACTGGTATCATTTCCAAGATCGCTGAGCTGCAGGATAAGAAAGGATTGACGATCAAAACAGGAACGGACGTCTCCCTGGAACAATTGGAGAACGGACACGGCCGACTTGTGGAAGTCGTCGTCTCTCACCAGTCCTCTCTGCTGCATAGAAAGATAAAAGAAACACAATTCCGGGCGACGTTTGATGCAGGAGTGGTCGCTGTTCATCGGAACAATGAACGGATTGAAAGTAAAATTGGTGACATTGAGTTGAGAGCCGGAGACACGCTCCTGCTTTTGACAGGAGCTGATTTTCAGGAAAGAGCAGCTCAGTCAAAAGATTTTTATGTCGTTACACCGCTTAAGAAACACCCGCTCTTAAATAAGATGAGCGGTTGGAAGGCGTGGACGGCACTCCTGTCCCTGGTCGCAATGATCGGCCTTGTCACCATGAACGCCCTGTCCATGTTTACGGCAATGAGTATATTGGTCGTCTTTTATCTCCTGTGCAAGATTGTTACTCCTGATGAAGCCAAGCAGAATGTCCAGTTCCACGTCCTTCTGCTCATCGCAAGTGCCTTTGGAATCGGGCAGGCCTTGTTCAAAACGGGCGCTGCCGAATGGGTAGCCCGCGGACTGATCCGACTGTCCGATCCATTCGGGATTTTCGGAGCCCTCGTTCTGTTGTATGTTCTGACGGCTCTCTTTACAGAAATGATCACAAACAATGCTGCCGCTGTCTTAATGTTCCCAATCGCTGTCGAGGCCGCCAACAGGCTGGGAGTAGAACCGATGGCCTTTGTCATCTTGGTAACCATCGGGGCGTCTGCAAGCTTCCTGTCTCCAATCGGATACCAGACGAACTTGATTGTATACGGACCGGGGGGATATCGATTCAAAGATTATTTAAAGGTTGGTCTGCCTTTGAGCTTTCTTGTCATGGCATCGACGATATGGATGGTTGATTGGATCTGGATATAATAAAAAGGACTTCCGGAGACGGAAGTCCTTTTTGTTGTTCAAAGATAGATGTCGATCGTATTTTCTTTGCTGCTAAGGTATGGTTCTAATTCTCCTTTTGCAATTTTCCATCCGCCTTGCCTGTAAGGGGAGGAGGTACTTTTTAATGTGAGTTTATTTCCGTTTGCCGTGATCATAGATGCTTCGGAATTCAGATGGTAGATGAATGTAACGGGCCGGTGGAGAAGATCGAAATGAAAATGTAAGCCGTCCATATTGGGTGGAACGACTGGATCGATGACGATGCTGTCCTTTTCCTGCCGTACCCCGAGAGCCTGACTGATCAGCTGGTTCATATAGATACCGGGACCGCTGGAATAGATCCGCCATCCGCCCTTGACTGGTACACTTCCGTCCTTCAATTGATGGAAGTGCTCCTGGGCATCATAACGATCCAGGAAAGCCCCGTCGGAGCTGCTGAAATAAGCGTTGCTTTGACGTAGTGAGGCGTTCGGTACGACTTCTTGTATGCGGACAGGATTAATCACGGCCAACCCATCCCACACATCTTGATCTTTTCCGAGCTTCGCCATTGCTTCTATGAAGCGGATGTGTGCATGAACATACTGTAGACCAATCTCCCGTCCGAAGTTGGAAGCCTGCTCTGCCCGCTTAAAGTGGGTGCTCACTCCTCCCCGATAAGTAGCGGGACGGTTCATCAGTCTCACTCCATCCGGATAAGTAAGCTGGTTTTTTATGATTTCATAATGACGGGCAGCTTCTTCCGGCGTAAATAATTCACTGATAATGCTTCGCTGCATCGGGAGCAGTCTGTAGTGTATGCCGGTCGTTTGATCCTGGGGATGAAGCATGTATTCCGGGTGCTCCTTGTCTTCCATATAAATGAACCCTGGAATGACATCCGTCTTATTAATAAATCGGTGGTAGTCTCTTCGAATTCCGTCGGCCATTTTCTTTGTACGTTCCGCGCGTGTGGGATCCTTGTCGGTGAGCAGGCTGGAAAGGGAATGGACGGCCTGGTACATCAGAGCCGTCGTCCAACTGCTTACCAAGTACTTCTTCAACTGTTCCTTAGCCGGCTGAAGCGTATCGTCCCAATCCCCGTCGTCGTAAGAGGGGAGGCAGGTGTCGTGTAAGAAATGTTGGTCCATATAGGATAGTTGTCGATCCATGTGTTCGATTAACGAAAACTTCGATTCTGTGAAGGAATATGTGTCTGCTTCGGTATATGGGATTTCTTCCTTCAGAATGCTGTAATCCCCGGTTGTTTTCAGGTAGTCACTGACCATTTTTAACGGCCACACAATAATGTCCCCGTGGCTTTCCGCCTGCTGTATGGAAGAATACTCATCGAACATGAACCACTGGGGCCAGTTGCCGTCTCCGGCGTATTGATGGGCATACACATGAAGAATGATATCTCTTGCTGTTTGATAGTTCTCTGTCGCCAAGAAAAATTCAAAAGGTCCCTGACTGACATCTCTTGTCCCCCAGGCAGCTCCTCCGTATTGCTCCAGACCATGGGGAGTGGAGAAATGGACCAGCATGTTGTGGGTGTACCAGGAGCTCAAAGCATTGAACTTCTCCATTTCCCGATTGATCCGTTCATCCGCATGAGATAAATGGAAATGGTTCCTGACCTGATTTATATAGTTTCGATAGCGTTTCTTTTCCACACCGAAGTCCATCATCTTCGTTGGGGCAGGGGTCTTACTTAAATGACCTGCCAGATGCAGCGTCCATTCTGAAGCAGACTCCAGAGCCATGATGACGAGGGAGGTGCTTCCTTTCTTTACTCCCGATGTCAGGAAGTCTTCGTCTACTACTTCGTAATCCGTTCCTGAGATACTCATTCTATAACGAAGGCCCGGGTGGACGGGATAACTAGCCGCTGTCTCATCCGCCTTGAAGATCAGAGAGCCTTCTTCCACGTCGTAATGAAAGGGGGCGTCGTATTCGTTTGCATTCATTACTATTTGACTCGTCACGATGCAGCGATAGCTTTTGCCGCTTTCAGCCTGGAAGTCCATCTGAATACCTCTGCCGACCGTATCGATGAAATTCGTAACGAGAAACACCTCATCTGAGGTCTTGTATATCCACTTCGCATAATTAAGCCCCATCTCAAATAACGAAGGCATGGTAAGGAGACGGTATGTTCCTTCCATCTCCACGTATATCCGCTGTCCGGCTGTCTTAATCAGATTGAGAGGATTGCGGCTGTTGGACATCATCTTGTTCATAGAAATATTGCCGACGGCCACTTGAGAATTAAAAATGCCATACATGTAGGAAGTAGTTGTGAGCACATCATTTCGGATGCGATCATTGTGCCCATCCATTAAAATATGGCCGTGCGGGCGTTCCATCGTTTCTTCCTTCTGCTTGAGGACAACATGTGCATAGTCCGGTGTGAAGAAGGACAATAATGTGCCGTCTGCTTCCTCCTCCAATATGCGATCGCTGTAAAGGTCCTGCAGTTCTGTTTCCGATAGTTCTGTCGTTATTAAAGGAGAACCGATCATTTCGCTGAACCTTGGTTGGCCAGAGGAAGACGTGTCTGGTACAGAATTGCGGGATTTGCTCCAGGCCTTCTCTATATGGTCGGGATGAAACGGTTCTTCCACTGCTTCGGCATGGTTCTCTTTGAATAAACCGTAAAACGTGTAAGTGGCCTCTCCGTTCAGTTTTATGGTCTCCGACTGAAGGGCACACAGGGTAAATTCATATTGATATTTCTGGTTGGCCAGGGTGGGTTTTTCAAGAGCTTCAGGACGGTTGGTTGCCTTATAGGATAAACCGAAGAATTGAAATCCATCTGTTGAGAATCCGGCAATTCTGCTCAATCCTCCTTGCTGCAGATAAGGAAACGAACCACCTTGAGGCTGGTTCTGCCTTGAAGAGACAATATATCCCTTCTCCTCCTGATTGAAAATCGTGTGCTCGATGTATTGAGAAGTGTACGCTTCATTGGATCGTACGGCTTGAATATCTGCAAGTCCGACGTCCTGTGTGTAGAAAAGATCCGCCCTGGCATTTCCTTTCAATGTCACATCCCAAAACCATAGATGATCGTCGGACAGCCGGAATACGACCTCATACGCGACAGATTCGAAAACACCGGTCCAGCTTACTGCTTCGTTTCCGAAACAGACGGTACTGGGTGATTGAATGCCGAGGAGAGGGGTGGCTGCATACGTGCCATCATCTTGATGGATGCGGAGGTAAAGGTTATTCAACGATCCATCTATTCCGTTTGATAAAACTTGGTTGATTAAGAGGTTGTTATAACGAATGCTGTATAGATCGCCCGTTGGGAGAAAAGTGAATTTCAAACGTCCTGCTTCTAATTCGTGCGTGTGATTTATCATTGGAGACTCTCCTTAACATCTTTTTTTAAACGGAAGGATACTTCGGACACATCCCGGCTGCTTGTTCCGATAAACGTCTTGAATTCACCTGGATCACTGGAGCGTGACAGGTCGGCATGGACATACCGGAGGTGCTTTTCTGTAATAGTGAACGATACACATTTCGTTTCACCCGGCAGCAGAGATACTCTTTGGAAATCTTTAAGCTCCTTCACCGGACGTACGACCTCTCCAACGAGGTCCTGAATATATAATTGAACAATTTCTGTACCGGCCATGTTTCCTGTGTTTGTCACATCGATAGAAAATGTAATGCTCTCACCGGAACATAAAGTGCCCGAAGAAGACTTGATGTTATCGTACCGATAGCTTGTATAACTAAGGCCGTATCCGAAAGGAAACAGCGGTTCATTCGGACTGTCTAAGTATTGGGACGCGTACCTTTCCTGTGCATCAGGAGCGTCTTTCGGTCTTCCCGTATTGAAATGATTATAGTAAAGAGGAACTTGTCCGACTGAGTTCGGAAACGACATTGTAAGCTTTCCACTGGGATTGGCCTGTCCGAACAGGATATCACCAATGGCGTTCCCGCCTTCTGTACCCGGGAACCATGCTTCAAGAATGGCATCGGCCCCGGCTTCGATCTCCGTTAAATCAAGGGGACGCCCATTGAACAAGACGACGACGATCGGCTTCCCAAGCTTCTGTATTTCCCGGAACAACAGCATTTGAGCTTCGGGTATTTGGATGTTCGTTCTGGAGCCTGCCTCTCCACTCATTTCGGATGCTTCCCCGAGTCCTAACAAGATGGTATCTGCATGTGCCGCTTTCTTCAGGGCGTCTTCCAAAAGGGAAGAGGAAGTCTTCTCGATATGGGAACCTTCGGCGGATACCAACCTGGTTGATTCGCAATGTTTACCAATCCCGTCGTGTACAGAGACCGTATCCTCCGGTGATCCTTTCCATGACCATGGACCAAGTATATCGGTGCTGTCGATGAATGGTCCGATCAATGCGAGGGATCGTTTTGGATCGAGAGGGAGAAGGTGGCGTTTGTTTTTAAGAAGGACGATTGATTGTACAGCCGCATCATAAGCGGTCTCTCTATGTTTTTCTGAAAGGACAAATTCCTTCTCCTTTTCGATGTCCGCCCCTCTGTAAGGGTTTTCAAATAAGCCCAGCTTTTCTTTTAACCGCAGGATGCGAAGTACGGCCTCGTCCAACTGGTGTTCTTCGACTGTCCCTTCTTTTACCTTCGTTGGCAAATGGTTGGAGTAGCAGGTCGTCATCATTTCAATATCTATCCCAGCCTGCATGGCCAGTCTGGCAGCATCGGCTTCATCTTCCGCCACCCCGTGCGGGAGGAGTTCTTTGACTGCTCCCCAGTCGGAAATCAGGACACCTCCAAACCCCATTTGTTCTCTAAGTAACTGTTTTAACAGGGGCTCGTTAGCCGTAGCGGGTACGCCATCCACTATATTGAAAGCCGCCATCACCATTTCGCAGCCTGCGTCAATGGCCGCTTGAAAAGCCGGTACATAGGACTCCATGAGCTCACGCGGCGACAGGTCTACTGTATTGTAATCACGTCCGCCTTCTGCAGCACCGTACGCTGCGAAGTGTTTGACGCAGGACGCGACCCGGTAAGGATCATCTTTCAAATGATCTCCTTGGAAACCTTTTACCTGGGCTTTGGCGAATTCGCTGTTCAAATAGGCGTCCTCGCCGGTAGACTCCATCACTCTTCCCCATCTGGGATCTCTGACAAGGTCTACCATCGGTGCGAACGTTACATGGGTTCCAGATACAGCCGCCTCTTTAGCTGCGATTTCGGCACATTCTTCCGCAAGATTCAAATTCCAGGAACAGCCTAATGCTAATGGTACCGGAAAGATGGTTTTGTATCCGTGTACGATATCTGACATAAACAAGAGTGGAATTCCGAGACGATTGCGTTTTAAATGTTCCCGTTGAATCGAAATGGTCTGCTCTGCACCGGAAGCGCCTAATACAGAACCGGCTTGGATAATTGCAGATTCTGATACATCCATAGCTTTCATCGGCCCCGTAATTTCCCCTCTATCCATAGATCCGTGGAAGAATGGAGTAGCCAACTGCATCAATTGATTTATTTTTTCTTCCAACGTCATTTGGTTCAAGATCGATGTAATGTCCAAGATAATCTGTCTCCTTTCCAAGAACTTGTAGATAACTATACGGGATTTATTGAAACGTTTCAATTGGTTTTTTATATAACATCACACGGATATAAAAAGATTTATAGCTGATATAACTTATAATTAAAGGATTATACGGAATATTTTAAAAAATAACTTGAAACCGCTTGCAAGCTATTTTATACTTTGGTTATTGAAACGTTTCACCTGTTTGTGGCAAGAGTTTAGACGACGGTTCGGTTTTAAATTCTTTTAAAAAGTGAGAGGTGTGCGGAAATGGAGAGAAAAATAAGTAAGTGGCAAAGAGGATTGGTCTTATGTTTATTTATCGGTGGACTATTCATTCTGGGGGCATGTTCTTCCAATGAAAGTTCCGGGGAAGGGGAAGATTCCGACGCACTCCAAGTGTGGACCATGTCCGGTGGGTTGAAGGAGTTTGTGACGGAATTTGAAGATGCGAACGGTGCTAAGGTGGAGGTGCAGACCATCCCTTGGGCGAATGCTCATGACAAACTATTAACAGCGGTTGCTTCCGGAAAAGGGCCGGACGTCATTCAAATCGGAACGACATGGGTGGCTGAGTTTGCAGAAGCCGGCGCCTTTATGGATTTGTCAGACAAAATCGGGGACTATGAAAATTTGAAACCGGATCACTTCTATGAAGGAGCGATCGGTACCACTACTTATGAAGACAAAACGATAGCTGTTCCTTGGTATGTAGATACACGTCTTCTCTTCTATCGTACAGATATCCTGGGGGAAGTCGGCTATCCGGAAGGGCCTGAAACGTGGGAGGATATGATCGATGCTTCCCGTAAGCTTGCTGATCGCGGGGAAGGTCAGTTTGCGGTCGATTTGCCTGCAAATGATCCTCAATTCCCTTTCATGATGGCATGGCAGCAGGGATGGGAGTATGAAGTCGGAGCAGGAGCGGACAACTTTGACAGTCCTGACTTTAAGAAAGCGGTAGAGCTTCATCACTTATTCTATGATGAAGGACTGTCTCAAATGGAAGAGGGAAAAGAATTCTTCCAATCTTTTGCGGACGGATCTAAACCGATGTTCTTCAGCGGACCATGGGATATTAAGACTATCAAGGAGCGTGCCCCGGAAATTGAAGGGAACTGGGACGTGCATGTCATGCCGGAAGCAGACAATAACAAATCGATGATGGGCGGAGCGCACTTGGCCGTTTTCCATAATTCTGATAAGGAAGACCTTGCTCTTGAATTTATTGATTGGATGGCTGATAAGGATACGCAATTGAAATGGTATGAAGAAAACAGTGAGCTCCCGGCTAACAAAGAAGCGTGGGAAGATCCGTTGCTTTCCGAGGATCCGATGGTCAGTACTTTCGGAGAACAGTTAGAGTCCACCCAGCCGCTTCCGTTGATTCCGGAGTTTGAACGACTAGGACAGGAATTGATCACAAAGCTCGAAGAAATCAATCGCGGCGGGAAGAATATAGATGATGCCATCCAGGAATATAAAGCTGACACGGAAAGGGTCTTAGCAGACTGACTAATAGGAAACATCTGCATGACAGGTCGATCGGGCGGGTACTAGGATACCTGCCTGGATGACCTGAGTCTTTCAGACATTAAGGAAGAGGCTTGGAGGGATCGTGGATGAATCACATGAAGACAAAGTGGACGCCGTTTCTATTTATAGGACCGGCTGTTTTATTATTAATGGTTTTCGCTTTCTTACCTATCATCATTGCTCTTGGAATCAGCTTTACAGACATGAACCTCGCTGGTCTTGCAGACTGGTCGTCAATCAGTTTTGCCGGACTGAGCAACTATGTGGAGCTGTTTAAAGACCCTGTGTTTATACAATCCTTAGGGAATACATTCATTTATGTCATGATCGGTGTACCGCTTGCGGTGGGTAGTTCTTTTATTATTGCACTGTTTCTGCAGTTGTTGAGTTCATGGCTTTCCTCTACCTTCCGGGTTATCTACTATATGCCTTCCATTACCAACATAGTGGCAGTCGCGGTAGTGTGGGGCTTTCTGTATAACCAGCAGTATGGATTGTTTAATTTTGTGCTTAACACGCTGCACATCGATCCGGTTCCGTGGTTGGAAGATCCTTTTATCGCGAAGTTATCTCTCATTCTCTTAGCTGTATGGAAGAGTAATGGTGTAAGCATGCTCATCTTCCTTGCTGCATTACAGTCCATTCCTCGTACATACTATGAAGCGGCTGATATTGATGGTGCGAACCGTTGGCACAAGCTCATTCACATTACTCTGCCTTCCATGAGTTTTGCTACCTTCTTTGTTACCGTGACGACCTTGATCGGCTGGCTTCAATTCTTCGAGGAACCTTTCGTCATGACAGAGGGTGGTCCTTTGAACGGGACGAACTCTATCGCTTTATTCATCTATCAGGAAGGCTTCCAGTATAGTGAGTTCGGATATGGAGCTGCCGCTTCCTTCGTCTTGTTTGCAATCGTCATTATTGCAACCTTAGTGCAGTTCAAATTTAGGAAAGACCAAACGGTGTAAGGAGGATTCCTATGTATTTAAGGAATAGGTTTGAAAAGACGCTGGTCGTTGCAATCATGCTGATCGGCGGTATATTGGTGGCTTTGCCTTTCTTGTGGATGATTCTAAGCTCGTTTAAAACGGAAACCGAAGTATTGGCGATTCCGCCTACTATTTTTCCGGAAAATCCTACCTTTCAGCATTACTTACAGCTGTTTCAGGAACTGAATTTCGATGTTTATCTGATCAATACGTTAATTATTGTTGTATTTTCTATGTTCGGGCTGCTCCTTAATACAATGGCCGGCTACGGGTTCGGCAAATTCGAATTTAAAGGGAAAGAAGCATGGTTTATGGTGGTATTGATTACGATGATGCTGCCCGGTCAGGTGACGATGATTCCTACTTATTTGATTCTGAATGAAATGGGATTGACCAATACGATGGCTGGTATTATTCTTCCTGGGTTGATCGCTGCATTTAATATATTCCTTATTCGACAGTTCATGGTTACGATCCCGGATGATTTAATCGAGGCGGCCCGATTGGACGGGGCCGGGGAGTTTTATATATTCTCCCGTATCATCATTCCTCTGTCTAAACCTATTCTTGCTGTTCAAGTCATTTTGACCTTTATCGGATCATGGAACAGTTTCTTATGGCCGTTAATCGTAGCGAATGATGAGTCGCTTTATACCCTTTCGGTAGGATTGGCGCTGCTTCAAGATGAAAATGTAACGAACTATGGATTGCAGATGGCAGGTTCAGCGTTCATGGTTCTCCCGATTTTAATTATTTTTATCATCTTTCAGAAGTATATCGTCGAAGGATTTAATGTGTCCGGAATTAAGTGAGGAAAAAAGAAAGGAGCGAGGACGATGCAGAAAATGGAGTGCAGCTTTTTCTCAGAAGTATTGTCTAAAGTAACCACGATCACGGTCCTGCTGCCGCAGCCGTCTTTGGAAGAATTGGAAAAGGGAGACAGTAGTAAATATCCGGTCTTATATTTACTTCACGGCTTTAGTGACAATCACCGCACGTGGACAGGGAGTACTTCTCTGGAACGTTATGTAGAAGGACTCGGTTTGGCTGTGGTTATGCCTGGAGTGGATAACAGTTACTATACCGACATGAAATACGGGGGAAGATATTGGACGTTCCTGACAGAAGAGCTGCCAAGGCGGGTACAGTCCATGTTTCCTGTATCGGGGGAAGCGGAGGATACATTCGCTGCCGGCCATTCCATGGGCGGGTTCGGAGCGTTGAAATGGGGATTGAATCGCCCGGAGCAATTTAAAGCAGTCGCATCGATGTCCGGGGTGACGGATATGGTGTTCCACCTGGACAAAATGCGAGAAGAAGATAGTGATAAATCCCGTTGGCTGCAATTGATTTTCGGGGACGGGGATGTAAGAGGTACGGAAAACGATATAATGGATAGAGTCAGCAAAATCTCACAGTCAGGTAAACGTCTGCCGCTGTTGTATCAGCGGTGCGGCGAAGATGACTTTCTGTTTGAACATAACGTACGGTTCCTGGAGCAATGTAAGCAGGAAGGAGTAGAAATTGATTCTGCTTTCGAGCCGGGAGATCACAACTGGGAATATTGGGATTATGCTATTCGACACGTGCTCGAGTGGTTGCCGATAAGGAACCAGAAGAAATAAGTTTGATGGGGGCACGAACAATGGCAACGATTAAGGATGTAGCTAAATTAGCCGGGGTAGCTGTATCGACGGTATCGTACGCTTTAAATGACAGTAATAAAATCAGTCTGGAAACAAAGCGTCGCGTGAAAGAAGCAGCAAGCGCCTTGAACTATCAGAAAAACGGCATTGCTTCCGACTTAAAGAAGCATCGGACGAATACGATCGCGTTGATATTAAGTGATTTATCCGGTCCGTATTATTCCGAGTTAATTAAAGGAGTTCAGGATGTTGCCGTATCGAACGGCTATGACCTGATCGCCTGCAGTTCCGTGGGAGGAAAAGAGTCTACTGCGGTTAAATTTCTGCGGGAAAAGAGAGTCGACGGAGCGATTATACTCGCGCACAACATTGACGATGATATCGCCGTCGAAGCTGCGAGAGAAGGTTTTCCTTTGGTCGTTCTCGATAGGAAGTTGAATAACGATAATATTTATCATGTAGAGGTAGACAACGAACATGGTGGTTTCATTGCGACCGAGTATTTAATTAAGTACGGCTTCAAAAAAATCGGGTATGTAAGCGGCCCTTCGAATTCGTATGATAACAAGAGGCGCTTGGAGGGTTTCAAGAAAGCATTGGATATGCACAACATCGTTTTTCAATCCAAGTGGAAGGTCTCTGGTGATTTTACCAGGGAGGGTGGTTACAGAGCTGCAAAATTGTTGATTGCCCAGCAGGAGATGCCGGAAGCTGTCTTTTTCGCAAATGATGAAATGGCGATCGGTGGATTGAAGGCCTTTGAGGAATACGGGATTAAGGTGCCGGAAGACATCTCCATCATCGGGTTTGATGACATCCAGATATCTGAATTCGTTTCCCCGCCGCTGACGACGGTATCTCAACCGAAGTATGAGGTGGGTGCACTTGCCGTCCATATCATCTTTCAAGCACTCCAGAATCAGGATGTCGATTCTAAATATACGCTTCATACGAAATTGGTCCAACGAAATTCTGTAAAGTTAAAATAGGCAGCTCGGTCTGTCTATTTTTTATCGGATCAATGTTGACAATTTGTCAACGTTTGTACCATAATGAACGAGCACCAGGGAATAAATATAACGGTGAGATGGTGACAGGAGATGTGGAATCAATTTAAGAAAATGGACCACGCGCTGATTGTCGTAGTCATTCTTCTGGCAGCCTTCGGTGTGGTGATGGTATATAGTGCGAGCTTCGTCAAAGGGTACATGGAGTTTGGAGATGCCCAGTTCTTCTTCAAAAGGCAGCTGTTCTCTCTTGTAATCGGCATTTCTGTCATGGCCTTAGCATCTTATCTCCCTTACAGATGGTACGGGAAGTGGATAACCATGATGGTCGTCGTTTCCCTCGTGCTGCTGGTTGCCGTGCTGACAGTGGGCGTAGAGAGGAATCACTCTCAAAGGTGGCTGCATATCGGTCCCGTTCTGCTTCAGCCGACGGAAATGATCAAGCTTGTCATGCTTCTCTATTTTGCCTATTTCTATTCGAAACGCCAGCGGGTGATCCATCATTTCCGGGAAGGGGTCGCCCCGCCCTTGATTCTTCTGGCAGTCGTCTTCCTGCTCGTGCTTCAGCAGCCGGATCTGGGGACAGCATCCGCGATCGCCATTCCATGCGGGTTCATCGTATGGAGTGCAGGTGTTAAGGGGAAGCATTTGTTTATACTTGGATCCATTGCCGGGAGTGCCGTCGTCTATTTCGCCCTTACTGCTTCTTATCGTCTCGATCGCATCCTTTCTTTCCGTGATCCGTTGGCAGACCCGAATGGGGAAGGGTATCAACTAATCGGCTCTTATAAAGCGATCGCTTCCGGGGGATGGACAGGAAGAGGACTTGGAAACAGCGTGGAGAAAATGGGCTATTTACCGGAAGCGCACACGGATTTCATTATGTCGATTGTACTGGAAGAGCTTGGCTTGATCGGCTTGCTTATCATCCTCGGGGGATATGTGACGATTTTGTACCGCGGGGTACGTATCGCTGTCCAAACAAAGGATACGTTCGGGAAGCTGCTGGCTGTCGGACTGACCTTCCAAATCGGTTTGCAGGCGGTCTTCAATCTCGGTGCCGTATCAGGATTACTCCCGATTACCGGAATAACGCTCCCGTTCATCAGTTATGGAGGCTCTTCTTTGATCGTTCTATTGCTCTCGGCAGGCATCCTTGTTAATATCTCTACATACCGCAGGATTTCTGTCAGGAAAAAGTATGCTTAAAATGTTGACAATTTGTCTACGGTTGAGATGTTATAATAAAGAAATGAAATGTATGAATCGGTAAGGATGTGAAGCTGTTGTCTTCATCAACAAAACTTGGTGAATATTTAAAGGAACGAATGGGGCTGCTTGCTCTTTCCATGAGAGAAATCGGACGAAGGGCGGGAATCGACCCTGCTGTTGTCTCTAAAATCATGAACGGCAGAAGAAGAGCGACACCGGCACATCTGGAAAAACTCGCTGGAGTTTTAGATGTGCCTTTGAAAGATTTATATAGGTTGGCGGATTATCCTTTGGATGAGGAGGAGAAGGGAAGCGATGAGCTTGCACAATCCGTCGAAACGATCCATCAGTTACTGAAGGTGAGTGAAGGTTATGATGGTGATTTTTCCCTTGATCGTCTTAAAGGAGAGTTATCCTCTTACCAGGCCTATGCCGGTACAGAGGAAGGAAAAGCGTCCATAAAAGAAAATTTCAAACAAAAATTAATGAAAGTCGGAAGCGCCGCCGGCCCGTTTATACAACAGCTGGAACGTATGTATGACGCTTTCTTTCAAAAAGAGAAGAGTAGACGGGAGCTTATGGTTATTGGAGGAGTTCTTCTGTACTTCATAGCCCCGGTTGACGTCATCCCTGATTATTTCTTCCCAATCGGGTATGTGGATGACGCGTTAGCTGTTCAGTTGTATCTGTCGATGGTTACGAAGTCATGACCTAAGGTAAGAACGGACTCCGGCGTTTCGGACAGTCGGAAGGAGCGCATCATTGACTACGAAAGCTTCGTACTGGGAGAAGCTGGACCAAGGGATTTTATGTATAATCGTTTCATTCTTTGTGATCAGTGTTGTTTTTATATACAGCAGTCAGAATGCAGGCGTATATTCGATCAACTTTGCGGGTCGACAAGTCATCAATTATGCAATTGGTGTCACATTAATGCTGATCGTGGCTAAATTGGATATCGATCAAATTGAGCGTCTGGCGTGGCCCCTTTACATCGGTTCGTTTGCATCGGTATTCGTGTTGAGGTGGGCACCGCCGGGGATTGCGCCTGTGATCTATGGAGCGAAGCGCTGGTTCAATATCCCGTTGATCGGTTCCATACAGCCGTCGGAATTTCTGAAGATCAGTCTGTTTATTTTAACCGCGAGCATCCTTGCCACTTACCAGGCCGGGAAAGCCCGTACTATCTGGACAGATATAAGGATGTTAGGGAAACTTATGTTGTTGACCGTTCCGCCTGCCTTGTTCGTGTACCAGCAGCCGGATACGGGAATGGTCATACTCTATTTCATCGGAATCGGGAGTATGATCTTTCTCTCGAACATTTCGAAACGAATTTTGGCTGTTTTAGTGATCGTCCCAGTGGTGCTCCTTGTTTCGGTGGTCACTCTTTTCCTGTATCAGCCTGAAGTGATGGAGGAATATGTGCTGCCTCTTTTGAAGCCGCACCAACAGGATAGGATTGTCGGTTTTCTCGATCCTTCGACGAGTCAGGATCAGTCTTATCAGAGTCACAGGGCGCAATTGGCGGCGGGAAGTGGTCAATTTACCGGAAAAGGGCTGATGAACGGAGAAATTTACATTCCGGAGAAGCACACCGACTTCATCTTTGCCGCCATTGCTGAAGAGGGAGGATTCATTGCAGCCACTATCGTTGTACTCCTCTTTTTTCTGCTCATCTACAAGTTCTTCAAGTTTGCGGAAGAAACGGAGGTATTCTTCGGAACTTGTTTAATGGTGTCTATAGCGGTCAGCATGTCTGCACAAATTTTTCAGAATATCGGAATGGTCATCGGTTTGATGCCGGTGAAGGGGATCGCACTTCCTTTCATTACATACGGGGGAAGTTCCCTGTTCTCGACGATGATGATGGTGGGAATCGCTCTGTCGCTCCGTAAAAATCACGGAAAATACATGTTTAGTAATTAAGAAAAGGAAGGCATCTGCTGTAATGATSCTTCTTCTTATGATCATCTCTGAAGGAAGTGAATACTCTCTTCGAGCCAGGCAACATAGCCTTCTTCTCTGGTAATGGCCTTCGTCAATACGAAATAATGACCGAGTTCTTCTGCATTTAATTGAAGTGGGTCGGTATCCGGCCCGAAAAGGCTCTGGAATTCTGATTTAAGCTCACACAGCTTATCTTTTCGAAGCTTCTTCTGGTTTTCAAATACCTCCGCCCGTTTATTCTCGGGGATATCCTTCAGGAAATACATCCGGAGAGCGAAAGTATCTTTTTCTGTTTCGACCTCCGCCGGCAGGGTGGTCAGCCACTTCTTCAATTCTTCCTCTCCTTCACTGGTAAGGTGATACATTTTCTTCTCCAGCTTGGCTCCTGCCATCTCAATATAGAGAGAAATTAAATTCTCCTCCAGGAGCTTTTTCAATTCTACATAGATTTGGCTGTGCTTGGCACTCCAAAATTGTCCGATCGCCCCTTTAAATTCAGCAGTGATATCATAACCGCTCTTATCTTCTTTACTCAGTAAACCTAAAATTGCATATTTTAATACTCTGCGTCCCATCCGAGACCTCCTGATTCGATCGTTTGACAACATTATAGCATAAGAGTAAAGTTTTACATGTAAAATAAAACATGTAAATAGTTACATGTTTTGATAATTGGAGAGGTGAAATCAGCATGAAAAACTTGAATGAATTTCTTGGAACGCAAATGATCTATACGTACGAGAACGGCTGGGAATATGAAATGTACATTAAGAATGCGGATACGATCGACTACCGGATCCACAGCGGTATGGTCGGAGGACGCTGGGTCCGTAACCAAAAAGCAGATATCGTCAAAATTACCGACGGTGTGTTCAAGGTTTCCTGGACCGAGCCTACAGGTACCGACGTTTCGCTGAATTTCATGCCCGATGAAGACCGGATGCACGGAGTTATTTTCTTCCCTAAGTGGGTGCATGAACGTCCGGATATCACAGTTTGTTATCAGAACGATCATATCGAGTTGATGGAGGAATCCAGAGAGAAGTATGAGACGTATCCTAAATATGTCGTACCTGAATTCGCGGATATCACCTTTAAGAAGCACGTTGGAATAGATAAGGAGACGGTTGTTTCTGAGGCTCCATACAAAGGGATGACGGATGATATCCGTTCAGGCAAGCTCTCTATCTGAACTTGCAAAAAGAGCGGTAGAACTCAAGGGTTCTACCGCTCTTTTTTGTATCGTAGTTTGTCTGCAGGTTATTCTACATAAGAGAAGCCGTGGTTGATGAAGGTGTGGATCATGGCAGCCATCTGCCCTGGCGGCTGGGTCATGTCGTTCCTGATCCAATCCTTAATGACATGAATGGCGCCGCTGATAACGAAGGAGCTGAAGTATTCGGATTCTTCTTTCTCTACCTTACTGTCGCTCATCCAATTATTCAGCATGAAGCTCCTCGCGAGCTCCATCATCTTCTGTTCGAAGCTGGAAGCGGAGTCGCTCGTAAGAAGGGTTTGGAACATACGCTTGTTGTCGATGATATACTCCAGGATCTTCTCCGTCATCTGCTGGGATTCTTCTTCTTTTTCATAGCTGTAATTTTGTAAATACTGCTTCATATCTTCGGTAATCTCTGCTTCTATTTTATGAAGGAGGTCGTAGTGATCCGTATAGTGGGTATAGAAGGTGGAACGATTGATATCGGCGATTTCACAAATTTCTTTGACGGTGATGTCGGCTATCTTCTTTTCTGCGAGCAGGATGATCAAGCTTTCTTTGAGAACTTTTCTTGTGTATTTCTTTCTGCGGTCCAGTTTTCCACTCATGATTTCACTCCTTAACCGTTACAGTTATGTGACAATCCAACACAAAGGCATGTTCGTGTCGGGAAACTGACGTAATTTATAAAACTGTTTGTTGAATATCCAACACAGTGTCAATAAAATATTAAAGTGTACCAACGCGTTTTGCAAGAGAGGGGGAGGCCTTATAGGCTGGACATCATCAGTAATCAAACATAAGAAAAGCATTGTCATCCTATTTACGATACTTACCTTACTAAGTGCTGTGGCACAGTTCGCTGTATCGGTGAACTATAATATGGTCGATTATCTTCCACAGGATTCACCGTCGATGGAGGCGATGGATTTAATGGAGGAAGAGTTCGATGAGCCGGTGGAGAATGCGCGAGTGATGATTCAGGATGTTTCCATCACCGAGGCACTTCAGTATAAAGAAGACCTGGAGGCGATTGAAGGAGTCAGCGGCGTCACATGGCTCGACGATGTGGTTGATTTAAAAGTTCCATTGGAAATGGCAGATGCCGATATGACGGACTCCTACTATAAAGATAACGCCGCTTTGTTTTCGTTGAACATCGCGGAAGGATTTGAAGTAGATGCGACCGATGCGATTTATGAGTTGATCGGAGAGGATAATGCGGTTGCAGGGGAAGCGGTCAATACCGCGACATCCCAGAAAATGACCGGTAGTGAATCAGCCTACGCGGCGGCTCTGCTCGTTCCGATCATCATTCTTATTCTCGTGCTGTCGACGACGTCATGGATGGAGCCTGTCTTCTTCCTGGTGGCGATCGGCGTATCGGTTCTGATTAATTTAGGGACGAATATCTTCCTTGGTGAAGTATCATTCGTTACTCAGTCGGTGGCACCGATTCTGCAGCTTGCTGTATCCCTGGATTATGCCATCTTCCTGCTGCACAGTTTCTCCGATTACCGCAAGCAGGTGGAAGATCCGAAAGAAGCCATGCAGTTGGCCATGAAACGTTCGTTCCCCGCAATCATTGCCAGTGCTTCCACGACGTTCTTCGGATTCACTGCCCTTACATTCATGGATTTCGGAATCGGTTCCGACCTCGGTCTGAACCTTTTGAAAGGGATATTGCTCAGCTTCATCAGCGTCATGATCTTCCTTCCGGCTCTTACGCTTATGTTCTATAAGTGGATCGACCGGACCAAGCATAGAGCGTTCATTCCTGATTTCAAGAATGTCGGGCGCCGAGTCATGAAGTTCAAGGTTCCCAGTCTGATTCTTGTCGTCCTGCTTATTGTCCCGGCATACCTTGCGCAAGGGCAAACGAGCTTCATCTACGGAACGGGGGAGCAGCCTGATAATACGAGAGCAGGCCAGGATGTCGAAGCGATTCAACAGGAGTTCGGCAAGAATATGCCGATGGTGCTTCTCGTCCCGCGTGGAGACAGGGCTAAAGAAGAGCAGATTGTTCAGGAATTGGAGGATATGGAAGGTATTTCGAGCGTGATGTCTTACGTGAATATCGTAAGCCCGGCCATTCCGCCTGAATTTTTGGAGGAATCGATGACCGAGGCCTTTTATTCCGAGCATTATGCCCGCATCACGTTATATACGGAAACGGACGCGGAAGGAGAGGAAGCTTTCTCTCTGATTGAGAAGGTGAAAGAAACCGCGGATGAATATTATGAAGAGAACCACCTTCTTGGGGAAAGCGTAACCTTGTACGACATGAAGAATATCGTGCAGAAGGATAACACGCTTGTCAATGCACTGACGATCATTACGGTTGCGCTTGTGCTGCTGTTGACGTTCCGTTCCATTTCGATTCCGCTGATTCTGCTTGTGACGATTCAGCTGTCGGTTTGGATTAACTTATCGTTTCCGTATTTCTCGGATACGCCACTTGTCTATGTCGGCTACCTGCTGATCAGTACGATTCAACTGGCAGCTACGGTGGACTATGCGATCCTGTTCACAGAGAATTACAACCATCTGCGTAAAGACATGCCGGCCCTGCAGGCCATCAAGAGAACGATTGATGAGAAGATCTTCTCAATTTTCGTGTCGGCTGCCATTTTGTCGAGCGTCGGATTCATCTTATGGATGACCTCTTCCAACCCGATCGTCTCATCGATCGGATTGCTGCTTGGTCGAGGGGCGCTGCTTGCCTTCCTGATGGTTGTATTCGTACTTCCGGCTCTGATGGTCGTTCTTGATCCAATCATCAGGAAGACGACGTACAAAGCTAATTTCTATAAAGGAGAATGAGCGATGAGTATTAAACGTATGACGGCAGTCGGCTCTGCGTGTGTTCTCCTGCTGACAGCTGTTTCTCCAGTTGCAGCAGAAGAAGGTGGGAAGGATCAGGGAGACAAAGGATCCTTTTCAGCAAAACATGAAGTGGTCTACGCCAATTTGAAACCGGATGGAGACCAGGAAAAGCTCTATGTCATCAACAATTTTGATATAAAGGATAAAGGAAGCATTGTCGATTATGGTCCTTATACGAGCGTGCAGAACCTGACCGATGTTAATGAAATCAAACAGGAAGGTCAAAAGGTCGAATGGACAGCAGAAGAAGACGAGTTCTATTACCAAGGCAACTTGAAAGGGGATACCCCTCTTCCTTGGGACCTGGACGTGACCTATGTGCTTAATGGCAAAGAGATCTCTGCGGATCAACTTGCCGGTAAGGACGGAAAGCTCGAAATTAAAATTAAGACGACGAAGAATGAGAAGGCGGACGCTAGTTTCTTCAACAACTATTTAATGCAGATTACGATTCCGATGGCTTCTTCTAAATTCGAGAATATTGAAGCGGAGGAAGGAACGGTGGCCAATGCCGGGAAGGACCGGCAAGTGACCTTTACCGTTCTCCCCGAAGAAGAAGGTGATTTCACCGTTACGGCGGACGCTGACAATATGGAGATGGAAAGTATCGAGTTCACCGCTGTACCTTCCTCCATGGCCATTGATGCACCGGATATCGGTGGAGTGAAAAACGACATGGGGTCTTTAGCAGAGGCAACCGCCAGCATTGATAACGGTGTCGGCGATTTACAGAATGGTATTAAAGAATTGAACGGCGGGGTGGCGAGCCTCTATGACGGCTCTGTGCAATACAAACAGGGGATGGAAAGCCTGAACAGCCGGTCATCGGAACTCGTGGAAGGATCTGCTTCCATACAATCCGCCCTTCAGCAGATGAATGAAGCGGTTCAGGGCGGCACTGGTGACGTCGATTTAAATGATTTGACGAAGGTAGAGGGCGGGCTGCGTGAGTTGGCGGACAGCCTGAAGAACGCCCAGTCGGAAATCGATGATTTGAATGCTCAGTATGGAAAAGCGAATCAGGCACTGGCTGATGCCATCGCAGCAATTCCGGGATATGACATTACAGAAGCGGATATTCAGGCACTTCGTGACAGCGGGGCGGATCAGGATATCATTGACCAGCTTTTGGAAACATACAGAGCAGCCCAAGCGGCTAAAGGAGCCTTCACGGATGCAGAGGGGGCATTCCAGGCAGTGTCTCCTGCTTTGGAACAGAGCTCCGCTTCTCTCGGAGAGATGAGTAACCAGCTTTACAACGTAGCAGATCAGGTCGGAGCCGGTCTTGAAAGAATGGATATTGCAGGGTCCATTGCAGAACTGCAGACGGGTTTCGATCAGCTCACTTCCAATTATGCGACCTTCCATCAGGGTTTGAAGCAGTACACGGGGGGCGTAGCGGAACTGACGAATTCCTATGAGGATATCCACGGGGGAATCGCCGGTTTGACGGATGGAACGGCAGAGCTTGAAGAGGGGGCCGGCCGGTTGAAAGGCGGCACTTCAGAGCTGGCTTCTGCAACGAGTGATCTCCCGGGCCAGATGCAGTCCGAAATCGATCAGATGGTAGAGGAATACGACAAATCGGATTATGAACCGGTGTCCTTCGTTTCTGAGAAAAATGAGCAGGTCAATTCTGTCCAATTCGTCATGAAGACGGAAGCGGTCAAGCAGGAGGAAAAAGAAGAGAAGAAACCGAAAAAGAAAGAAGAAAAAGGGTTCTTTGAGCGATTGTTAGCATTATTTAAATAAGAACGAAATCCTCCGTCCGGGATCCTGCCGGGCGGGGGATTTTTTTATAAATCATGGATGAAGAGCATTCCCACGACTTTGAAAGGTGCAAAATGTTATCATAAGGATTAGGTCAGGGAAAAGGTGGAATTCCTTTTGCCTCTGAACATCCAGATGTGAACGACAGAAAGTGAGTGATGATAATGAATCGAATAGGCGTGTTGACAAGTGGAGGAGATGCTCCCGGTATGAATGCTGTCATTCGGGCAGTAGTGAAGTCAGGAATGGCTTCCGGCAAGGAAGTGGTAGGAATCCATAACGGATTTCACGGATTATTAGAAGAATCCGTAGAGACACTGGACAAGGAAGCGGTACGGACGATTCTTTCCCGAGGGGGCACGATTCTACAGTCTTCTCAGGATATGGATATGTTCGAAGAAGAAGCACAGGAACAAATCAAGCGGCAGCTTACTAAATTTGAAATCGATTCCTTAATCGTAATCGGCGGTCTGGAAGCATTGCAGATGGCGCATGTTCTCGCAGACAAGGGTGTCGCTTGTATAGCAGTCCCGGCTGCGATCAATTCTACGATTCCTCATGTAGCGTCGGCGATCGGCTTCGATACGGCTTTGAATACGATCATGGAGAATATCGATCGTATTCGGGATACGGCGGATTCTCATGAGAAGACGACCATCGTCGAAGTGATGGGGAGAGATTCCGGTACCTTTGCTCTATCAGCCGGCTTGGTCGGTGGTGCGGAAACCATCATCATCCCGGAGAGAAAAGCGGAGCTTGATGAGGTGATCGAGGAAATGAAAGATCAGGAGGACCACCGTTACCGCATTATCATCATGGCGGAGGGAGTCGGAAATGCAGCGGATTTCGGAGCAAGGTTGAAGGAGGAAGCCGGCGTGGAAGCGAGGGTAACGATTTTGGATGATACCCAATATGGTGGAACGCCGTCTGCAAGAGACCGGATGATGGCGACACGTCTCGGTGCCTATGCGGTCGAACTTCTGAATTCTGGCCAGACAGGCTTCTATGTCAGCTTGAAGGAAGAGGAGCTCATCACTTATGAGCTGTCAGAGATTGATAAAGAAACGCCGGTTCGGAATGAATCCATGTATTCGCTCGCGAAGAAACTTTCTATATAAGTAAAAAAGGCCCCTCTCTGGAGGGGCCTTTCGCTTGTTGGAAAAGTGATAGGAAGGGAAAAAGGCTTTACCTGAGGGATAGTTCAGGCAGTCAGGTCCCGTTTACATAGATTGAAAGACATAGTACATCATACTGCCGGCGTAGTTGCCGATGATGTATCCAAGTGTGCCGACCAACATGATAGGGACAATCAGCCGCTGCCACCCTTTCGCAATAGCAAAGGCTGCTGCGGTCGTCGGCCCGCCGACGTTGGCATTGCTTGCTACGATCATTTCCTCCAGGCTGAAACGGAACAAACGACCGACTCCGAATGTCAGGAGCATGTTGAAGAAAACGATGATTGCGACAAAGATGATAAGCAGCGGAGCATTCTGGACCAACAATGGAATGGATGCGGGTACACCGATGACGACGAAGAAAATGTATATAAGGTAGGTCCCCAATTCCTGTGCACCACGTATGTTATCGAAAAATTTATCAAATAGGGTGACAGCAAGAACGGTGATGGTCGTCAGCATCAAATAACCATCTCCAAATAATCCGTTCATTATGTTTAAATACACCGGTACTCCTTCGCCTGATGGAATCCAGGCGCTGATCCAATCCGCCAGCTTGAAGGAAACACCCACCAAAACGAACGCACTCCCGCTTGCAAGCGCAATATCTTTAAGAGAGATGTCCTTCCTCTTCCAATAATCTGCTGCCGTATTTTTAGACGAGTCGACGGTGCGTTCCTGCTCATCGATGTAGGGAGTCCGGAATTTCCTGCGGAAGAAGGAGGAGGCCGGGATCAGGATCAACACAAAGAAATACAAAGCCATCAACAGGTTGTCGGCAACGATTGCGGAAGCGGCGAGCTCTCCGGGTGGGTTCAGCTTGCCGGACAGGGCGGCGAAGTTCACACCTCCGCCAATGTAAGAGCCTGTTTCCATTGCTGCTATCTTATCCAGGTTTGGAATGGTATCTTTCAGGAAGAAGAAGGCTATGTACGCACCGATGACGGTACCGATGGAGCTGATCAGGAAGATGAACAGCATCCGTCCGCTTTCTTTGATCACTTTTCTTAAATTGGCTTGAAATAAGAGCAGCGGGATAGCCAGAGGAATGACATATGTCCATACGGCATCGTAGGCGGGTGCGTCTGTCGGAATCACCTTTATGTTGGCGAGGATCAGGGCACCGACGAGGGCGATGATGGCTCCGGTCATTTTGGCTGCCCATTTGTATTTTTGCTCCAGATAAATGCTTACAGCTGCCCAGCCGGCAAGAAATGCCCACAACAGCCACGTGTCATCTGCTTGAATCAACGTTTGTTCCATCTTCATCTCTCCTTTTTCTACATTTTATCGTATCTCAGTTGGTTTTTTTACATTTTTTGATAAATAGGAAAAGAGGCACTCTATAACGAGTGCCTCTTTCGTTTACCAGGTGACAGGGAGACTGCGCAGGCCGCGTAGAAGAAAGATCGAGCGCCATTCGGGCGCCTCTCCGTTCGGGTCGATTGTGATGGCAGGGAGCGATGAAAACAGCTTCTCCAATGCAATGTTCCCTTCCAATCTGGCGAGTGGGGCACCGAGGCAGAAGTGAATGCCGAAGCCGAACGCGACGTGACCGTTGCTCTTCCTTGTAACGTCAAACGCGTCTGCCTTTTCGAATTTATCGTTATCCCGATTGGCGGAGCTGATGGAGGCTAAGACCATATCGCCGCGCCGGATCGTCTGCCCGTGAAACTCCATGTCGTCGGCGGCCCATCTTGCTGTCGAGAAGTCGACAGGACTGTAGTAGCGCAGTCCTTCTTCAACGGCTCCCGGGATGAGGGAAGCATCTTTTTTGACTAAATCCAGCTGGTCCGGGTGCTCAAAAAGGGCGAGCATCGTGTTACCGATCAAATTGACGGTGGTTTCATGACCGGCGATTATCAAAAGGAAGATCATCGAATATAACTCCTGCCGGCTCAACTGTTCTCCGTCTTCCTCTGTTTGGATAAGGTAGGAAACAAGATCGTCGGTCGGATTCTGCTTTCTCTTCTCAAAGAGGTCGGTCAAATAGGTAGTGAAGGCTTCCACATCCGCTGCAAAATCCGTGTCCTCTTCGTTGGAGGCGGCCACGATGGAATTGGACCACTTCCGGAACTTATCCCGGTCTTCTGCCGGTACACCGAGCATCTCACTGATGACGATGATCGGCAGAGGGAAGGCATAATCGTCGATCAGGTCCACCGGTCCTCCTTTCTTTTTCATTTGCTCGATTAGATCATCTGCGATTTCACTGATCCGTGGAGTCAATTCCTTGATCGTTTTCGGGTGGAAGTAGGGCTGGACAAGCTTGCGTAAGCGCGTGTGGTCAGGGGGGTCGACATCAAGCATCATGTTTTCGAAGATAGTGATTTCTTTGTCACCGTCATCGTCAGGCGTCCTCTGGATCAGCTTCGTCTGATCTTTTAGGAAACCCGGCGCCTTCAGCATTTCTTTGACATCGTCATATTTGGTGACAAGCCACGTAGCGGGAGTGCCATCAGACATTTGAAATACGGGTTGTTTATCTCTCATTTTTTCATAAAAAGGGTAGGCGTTATCTTTGAAGTTGGATTGGTAAAGCTGTTCCATCGTTTCCATAAGTGGGGACCACCTTTCTTTAAGTAAAGTATAAAAGATTGGAAGGATCATGAACAAATGATAGGAAAAGGGAAAGAGGAATATCGTTACTATTTCCTATTTCCTTAGAATAGGTTTCCCGTTCATGAAAAAGGCGTACACCACGGTGTACGCCTTTTCTGGATTCTGTTATCTGCCTTTTTGTACAGAAGCTGCGTAAATGGAATCGACGGCATTCTGCAGGGCCTGATCAAACGTTTCGTCTGACTGGTCTGCATACACATCGCCGACCAGTGCCCGGGAGAAGCTCGCGATTAACCCATCATTCGCTGTCAGCTTCTCGTTGGCCTCTTCCCGTTCATAACCTCCGGAGAGAGCGACGACACGAATGACTTTCGGGTGGTCGACAAGTTCCTTATACGCATTCGTTTTTGTTGGAATCGTCAACTTCAACATGACCTGCTGATCCTCTTCCAACTCGTTCAAGTGTTTAAGAATATGATTGCGAAGAAGCTCTTCACATTTCTCTTTCTCTTCGCTGTGAATATTCACTTCCGGTTCGACAATCGGCATCAGGTCGGAAGCGAGGATCCGTTTGGCAATATCAAACTGCTGTTGAACCACTGCTTCGATTCCACTTTCATCCGGATCGTGAATGACGGAGCGCATTTTCGTTCCGAATATTTTCCGCTCGTTCGCCCGACGAAGCGTTTCGTCGAGATCGTTGATCGGTTTCATGAGCTGGACGCCGTTTTCTTTATCGGCAAGCCCTTTATCGACTTTCAGAAAAGGCACAATGCCCTTCTCCGCGAGATAGTCTCCTGTGTATTTCCCTTCGACTTTACGGTCCATCGTTTTCTCAAAAAGAATAGCTCCTAGAATTTTTTCGGAATCGAAAGCAGGGGAGGTGATGATCCTTGTCCTCATCTCGTGGACTTTATCGAACATCTCGTCTTCATTATTGTAGGCATCTTCAGGAATGCCGTAATCAGCCAGAGCCTTCGGCGTACTTCCGCCACTTTGATCCAGAGCGGCAATAAATCCTTTTCCGTTTTTAATTCGGTCGAGCTGTTGCTGGTTCATCTTATCTGCTCCTTCCAGAATTTTATGGAATGTCCATTGTAAGCATTCCCTGTCCTCTCCGAAATGTAACGTTCAAATCCATAAAATTTGAAGATCACCTGATTTGTAAACTTTCCTAACATTTGCTTTTATTCTTTGGAACATCTCCCATATAAATACGACAGGTTTCTACAATATAATAAAATTACTGTATTTTTTAAATTTACTGAAAATAAAAAGGGGGCCATTATTGAATGAAGAAAATCTACTGGTTGTTGCTGCTCGTATCCCTGCTGCTCTTGCTTGCCGGCTGTCAGGACCCGACGGAGTCTGGTTCATCTGATTCCGGTTCGGAGGAGACAAATCAGGAAGGGGAGGCTTCGGAAGGTGGAACATTGACGATCACAGATCTATCCGAAGGACAGAGTCTCGATCCTCACGTCGTGACAGATGCAGCCTCCATGCGCTATATCGAGAACATGTACAACACCTTGTTCAAGTATGAGAAAGGGACCTACGGAGAAATCGAAGGAGACTTAGTAGAGGATTATGAAGTTTCTGATGATGGTACGGTCTATACTTTGACCCTCCACGACGGCGTGACGTTTCATAATGGGGACGCTTTGACTTCAGAAGATGTGAAGTACTCCATTGAAAGAATTATAGAAAACGAAGTAAGGGCGGCTCAGTTTGAGTCCCTGGAAAGTATCGAGACGCCGGATGACACGACAGTCGTTCTGACTTTAGCTGAGCCGGTCGCTCCGTTCCTGACATTCCTTGCTTATCCGATGAATGCCATTGTCAACAAAACGATCGTCGATGAGAACGGCGGCGACCTGGCTGGTGCGGATGCCGGAAGCGGCCCATTCACATTGGGTGAGTGGACGAAGGATCAGGAAATGGTCCTGGAGAAGTATGAGGACTACTTTAAAGATGGACTGCCGTACTTAGATAAAGTCGTGTGGCGTTCGATTCCGGATGAAACAGCACGAACTACAGCCATCCGAAACGGGGAGATCGATATTCTTCTCCAAACACAGCCGAAGGATGTCCAAGTATTGGAGCAGGCAGACAACGTCAATGTGGAGACTGTCGCCGGAACGTATTGGGAGTATGTCGGTTTGAATACCGAGGCAGGTCCATTGTCCGATCCGAAGGTCCGTCAGGCCATTGCGTGGGCTGTCGATCGTGATGCTGTCAACGACGTCGTGAAGCTGGGACAGGCGACTCCGCTACGAAGCGGCCCGATTCCGGATAACCACTGGGCACACCTGGAAGATGCCGTGTATCCAGAGCAGGATTTGGACAAAGCGCGTCAATTGTTGGAAGAAGCAGGAGTCTCTGACTTGAGTTTGACAATGAAAGTGAGTACGAACCAAGCGCAGATCGATGCCGCTCAGGTCATTAAGCAGCAGCTTCAGGAAGTCGGCGTGACGGTCGAGGTCGTCTCCCAGGAGGACAGTGTCTTCTTTGATGCTCTCGGTAATGGAGATTTTGAAATGACTGTTGTCGGCTGGGTCGGTTTCGTCGATCCAGATGAGTTCCTTTATAACATCTTCCATACAGACGGCATGTACAACCAACAGGCGTACTCCAACCCGGATGTCGATGCATTGTTGGAACAGGGACGTAAAGAGATGGATAAAGAGAAACGGACGGAAATCTATGCAGAAGCACAGCGTATGATTGCCGAAGATGCTCCGATGGTCTTCTTGTACGCCAACCCGCAGACGTCGGCACTCAGCGATCGTGTAAGCGGATTTGATGTTCATCCTACGGTGACGACGATTTCATTAGAAGAGACGAAGGTTGACCAATAATAAATAGATAAAACGAAAAAGTGGCTTCCGGCCACTTTTTCCTTCACTTTACGTGCAAGGAGGGACGATTGGATGATCCAATACATCATCAAACGGCTGCTTATTTCCATTCCGGTCTTGTTCGGAATCTCCATTGTGGCGTTCTTCATCGTCCGGCTGGTTCCCGGGGATACGGTCACAGCCATGCTGGGTACCAGTTATTCTCCGGATCAGGCAGCTGCCTTGAGAGATAAGTACGGGCTGGATGAACCACTCATTCAGCAATATCTCTTATGGCTCGGAAACGTTCTGCAAGGGGATTTCGGATATTCGCAATTTACGAACACTCCGGTGCTTGAAGCAATCATGGCCCGGCTTCCGATTACGATCGAGCTTGCCCTGCTTAGTGTAATCATCGCTGTTATTCTTGCCATTCCACTTGGTACGATAGCGGCTCTCAAGAGGAACAGTAAGTTTGATTACGGAGCAAGTTTTGTCGGGATGCTCGGCATATCTGTTCCTAACTTCTGGCTTGGTACATTGATGATTCTCTTCTTCAGTCTCTATGCCGGCTGGTTTCCTTCCGGCGGCTTCGTCGGCCTTTATGACAGCGTATGGGGAAATCTGAAGAGCATGCTGCTTCCTGCTGTCGCCTTAGGCACAGCTGTAGGAGCTGTCGCGATGCGGATGACGCGCTCCTCAATGCTGGAAGTGACGAATCAGGAATATATCAAAATGGCAAAAGCAAAAGGGGTTTCCAATTCTCGGATGATTTGGAGACACGCGCTGAAGAATGCGCTCATTCCTGTTGTGACAGTACTCGGCATTCAAACGGGCTATCTGCTTGGAGGCTCTGTCGTCGTGGAGCAGATCTTCGGTCTTCCTGGTGTCGGGCGTCTCGCTCTGCAGGCGATAACAAACCGGGATTACGCGCTGCTGCAAGGGACGATTCTGTTCATTGCAAGCGCCTTTGTGTTTGTCAATCTGGTTGTGGATATAATTTACGGATTCCTGAACCCGCAAATCAGATATTAAGAAAGGAGAATCGTGATGTCTGATTTATGGTATCAATTCAAAAAAATAAAGTCGGTGTTTTCGGACTTGGCATGACGCTTTTGTTTGCAGTGATGGCGGTCGCTGCCCCGCTGATTGCCCCTTATGATCCATATGAAATGATGACGGACGCTATTTTGGAGGGACCGAGTATGGCACACCTGCTCGGTACCGATCAATTCGGACGTGATATTTTGAGCCGGATCATTTATGGAACGAGGATCTCTTTACAAGTCGGTATTATTTCGGTCGGTCTGTCCTTTGTCTGTGGGACCATCATTGGAGTCGTTGCTGCTTATTACGGCAGATGGGTCGATCATGTGCTGTCCAGGCTGACGGATGTCATGTTCGCTTTCCCGGATATTCTGCTTGCCCTAGTCATTATGGCTATCTTAGGACCAAGCCTCACGAATTTGATGATCGCTGTCGGGATTGTGTACACACCTATTTTCGCCAGGATCGCAAGGGGATCGGTGCTCTCCATCAAGAATTCTCTGTATATCGAAGCGGCCCGCTCGATGGGAGTGAGCAATATGAAGATCATGTGGAAACACATTCTCCCCAATAGTGTGGCCCCGCTTATCGTGCAAGTGACTCTTTCCTTCGCTTTCGCTATCTTGGCAGAAGCGGCGCTCAGCTTCCTCGGTCTCGGAGTTTCTCCGGATACACCGTCCTGGGGAATTATGCTGAGTGAAGGGAAGAGTTGGATGGAAACGGCCTGGTGGACGGCGGTATTCCCGGGCATCGCCATTACGCTTGCCGTGTTCAGCTTCAATACGATGGGCGATGGATTAAGGGATGCCCTTGACCCAAGGTTGAAGAATGAGTCTGCATAAGGAGGAAGCCGATGTCTGAGTATGTGCTGGAAGTACAAAATCTGAAGACGCATTTTCATACGAAGAAAGGGATAGTCAAAGCGGTGGACGGTGTCGATTTAAAAGTAAAGCAAGGAGAAATTCTCGCAGTCGTCGGTGAGTCCGGCTGTGGAAAAAGTGTGACCTCTCAATCGATCATGCGCCTTGTCGGTCAGAAGAAAAGCGAAGAAGTCAGCGGACAGGTCCTGTACCGTGGGGAGGATCTTCTCAAGAAAACAGAGAGAGAAATGCAGCACGTCCGGGGTAAGGATATTTCGATGATCTTTCAAGATCCGATGACTTCCCTTAATCCGGCTTATACGGTTGGTACACAAATTGCCGAAATGCCGATGATTCATGAGAACAAAGACAAGAAGTCGGCATGGAGACGTGCGGTGGAGATGCTGAAGAAAGTCGGTATCCCCTCTCCAGACAAACGGGTGCATCAATACCCGCATCAATTCAGTGGAGGGATGAGGCAACGCGGGGTAATCGCTATGTCCTTGTCCTGTGATCCGGATTTGATCATTGCTGATGAGCCGACCACCGCTTTGGATGTAACCATACAGGCGCAAGTGCTGGATTTATTAAGGCGTCTTAGAGATGAAACGAACGCCGCGATTGTTCTGATCACCCACGATTTAGGCGTTGTTGCTGAGCTGTGTGACAGAGTGGCGGTCATGTATGCCGGCAAAATTGTCGAAGAAGGGTCCGTGGAAGATCTATTCGATCGACCGAAGCACCCTTATACGCAAGGGTTGTTGAAGTCTGTGCCGCGTCCTGGTGTCAGGGAACGGCTGCAGCCGATTGAAGGACAGCCGCCTAACCTGCATGATTTACCGGAAGGCTGCCGATTCGCCGAGCGGTGTCCATTCGTCATGGAACAGTGCCTGCATAAGGAACCGGCGTTAAAGGCTTCGGAGTCGGAACAACACAGAGTCGCCTGCTGGCTGGAGGAGGAGAGAAACGATGACGACAGAGGAACTCGTCCGCGTCGACAACCTGAAGAAGTATTTTAATGTATCCAATGGCATATTTCGAAAGAAGAGTGAAGTCAAAGCAGTAGACGATTTGAGATTTACGGTCTACAAAGGGGAAACGCTCGGGATTGTAGGAGAGTCCGGATGCGGCAAGTCGACGACCGGGCGTCTGCTTATGCGTCTCCTGGATGCAACGGATGGAGAAGTATATTTTGAAGGCGAGAACATCATGGACTGGGACAGGAAAACGCTGAGGCAGAAGCGGCGTGATTTTCAGATGATTTTCCAGGATCCATTCGCCTCTCTTAATCCAAGGATGGTCGTCGAAGATATTATCGAAGAGCCGTTGAAAACGATCGGTATGACGAAGGCGGAACGGAAGGCGCGCGTAGGGAAACTGCTTGCGGATGTCGGTATTCCGGAGAGTTACAAAGATCGCTACCCGCATGAGTTCTCTGGAGGGCAGCGTCAACGGATCGGGATTGCGAGAGCCCTGGCGTTGAATCCGAAGTTCATCGTGGCAGATGAACCTGTTGCTGCCCTTGATGTTTCCATTCAGGCGCAAATTATTAATCTGCTGATGGACCTTCAGGAGGAATACGGGTTCACGTATCTTTTCATCGCCCATGATTTAAGTGTCGTCCAATATATCAGCGATCGCGTCGGGGTTATGTACTTAGGGCAGATGGTCGAACTGACCGATAGTGATGAGCTATATGAGCATCCCCTCCATCCATATACGAAAGCGCTCCTGTCTTCCATTCCGGTTCCTGATATTCATACGAAACGGGAGAAAATCACGCTCGCGGGGGAAATACCGAGTCCGGACAACCCGCCGTCAGGCTGCAGGTTCCATACCCGCTGCCCGATTGCACAGGAACATTGCAAAACCAAAGTACCGGAATTTAGAGAAATAAAGAAGGGTCACTATGTGGCCTGTCATGAGGTGTAACGTTATGAAGCTAAACACATTTTCTATCATGGCCCGCTGTCCGGAAACGGGCAATTTCGGAGCTGCTGTTGCCACGCGGTTTCCAGGCGTCGGTGCCTATTCTCCCCATATCGAACCGAATGTGGGGATCGTCATCACCCAGGGATGGGTCAATCCGGCATTAGGCCAGGAGGGCGTGGACCATCTGAAGAAAGGGCGGACGGCCAATGAAACGCTCAACCATCTCCTCTTTCATGACCCGGGCAAAGAACTGCGCCAAGTTTCAGTGATGGACCAATATGGAAACAGCAGCGTCTATACAGGGGTGGAGAACGATGATTATAAAGGACATATTGTCGGAGACCAATGGGCGGTCCAAGGGAATCTGCTTGCCGGACCGGAAGTCCTTGAACAGATGGTTTCCGCCTTTAAAGAGGCGGAGGGATCACTCGCCGAAAAGCTTCTTGAAGCCCTTCATGCCGGTGATGCAGCCGGGGGAGACATCCGTGGGAAACAGTCTGCGGTCATCAAGGTAGCCTCGGTAAAGGGATTTCCTTTCGTCGACTTCCGCGTCGACGATCATGAGAACCCGGTACAAGAGCTCCGTCGGATTTATGACAAGAACAAATCTGTCCTGATTGACAGGTATCATGAATGGATCGATGCAGTCAAAGAGGGAATTCCCTTAGATTGACATACACTTTTTTCTGAAAATTCCTTATAGTTATTTTAGAGGTGGCACCTATGGAAAAGGAACTATTGCAGCAACTGAAGGCAAGGTATCGGTTGGAGGATATCGTCATCGTCGATAAACATACAAGGACCAGTGTGTCTGAGAAAACATACACCGACTCTATTCCTGAATGGGTTTCCCTTTCCCTTCGTATGGAAGAAGGAACAATAAGGGAGACGGGAGATCGATGGGTGTATAACGGGGAAGATGTGATGGTCGTTCTGATCGGGCGTCACAAGTATGATGAAGGGGCAGCTGTCTCTTTCCTTAAAGAGCATGAAGCATGGCTGAAGCTGCTTCTTCATCATACGAATGAACAGAAAAGGAAGAATGCGCTCCACGTATTGACCGGGGTCTCTCATACCCTCTCCTCGAGGATGTATGAGGAAGGGTTCCTGCAGATCATTTTGGATTCGGTGGTGGATGCTGTCACAGCGGCGGATTCCGGATTTCTGTTTCTTTATGATGAGAAAATCGGGAAACTCCTCGTGGAAGCAGCTGTCGGTTTTCGTGATTTCGGATATAAGAAGACGAGACTGAAGCCAGGAGAAGGTGTCAGCGGCCGTGTGTTTGAAAGCGGGAGAGCTTCGCTTCTGCAAGGTACAGGATCCATTAAGGAAGCAATGGAAACGATGTCCGCTTTTAATTACGAGCATTATCTGGAGGCGGCTGAGGAACGTTCCATACCAGAGAGCATGCTGTCGGTCCCGCTTTTGTTTCATAAGGAAACAATCGGTGTCCTCACGTTGGACAGTTTCAGGGACCATCCCTATCTGACAGAGCACGACCTCCACTTAGTGGAGGCGCTGGCAGATCATATCGCTGTTGTTATCATGCATGCACGGTTGTACCGTCAGGAGAAGAGGCAGCGGGAAGCCTTACAGCAGACCCATCTGGCGTTAAGGAAAGAACACGAAACGATGCAGCGTACAACGGATTTTCACCATCGTTTGACGAACGTAGCCGCCAGTGGAGGCGGAGTTCAAGGGATCATTCAAACGATGAAAACGATGGTCCGGTACCCTTTCGCCGTGTATGATGCACTTCTTAAGCCGCTGTTCGTCGATGAGGAAGCGGGGGAGAAGGGACTCCCGGACAGGTTTCTCAGTCATGACAGGGTCAAGAAAGTTATAAAAATGAATAAATGGCAGCAGATTGCTCATGCAGGCGAGCAGCTCGTCGTTCTGCCGATCACGGGTCCGGTCTCTGTGTGGGGATTTGTCTGTGTGTGGATTGATTCTGCCGATTTCTTCGAGAATGATATCGTCTTATTTGAATACGGGACGACCGTTCTTTCCTTGGAATTAACGAAAGAGGATTCCATAAGGGAGGCGGAGCAGCAGGCGAAGGGACAGCTGGTAGAAGGAATTCTGACAGGGGAGCGTGATCCGGTGGTCGAAGTGCAGGCATCCAACCTTGGCCTCTACCCAGCCGATTTTTATGCGATGGTGCTCTGTCATGTTGATCCGGACAAGATGGGGGAAGAGATGATGACGGTCAATTCCAGGCGTCAGCGGGAAGAGATAGGGGACGCGCTCGAAAGTGTAGTAACGAAGCTTGAGTTGAACGGGATTGTTTCCATGAACCGCTCGTATGTTTTCGCTATGATCAGCTTTCCGGAATCAGAAGGTAAAGGGTCTGCGCGTCAGAAGATGAAGGCGCTTGTTCACATGCTGGAACGATCCTCCGCGCCGCTTAAAGCTGGTGTCGGCCGTGTCCATAAGAATCTTTTCCAATTGAATAAGTCCTATGCAGATGCGGAGAAGTGCATCCAGGTCTTAAAGACGAAGCCGTCGAAAAATGTGATGAGCTTCGTCGATGCAGGTTTCTATCGCTTTCTTCTTCAGAACAGTGAGGAAGACCTCTCTCTCTATGTATCTGACTTTCTTGGTCCTTTGATGAGGTATGACAAAGAAAAGAATAACGACATGCTGCACACATTGATCACTTATGTCCGGTTTGATAAAGACTTGAAGAAGGTGACCAAGGAGCTGAACATCCATCATAATACATTGTATTACCGCATCAACCGTGTTCAGGAAATTCTTGATGTGACCTTTGACCGGTTCGATGACTGGTTCAATGTCCAGTTGGCCTGCCGGGTCTATGAATATTTACAGATAGAAGAGAGGGACGTCCGATGATAGCCATTTGTAATGTCGTTTTGGAACCTGTAAGAGGAAAAAGAGAAACAGACGCGACCGTCCTTGTCGAGGCGGGGAAAATCAAACAGATCTGCACAGCAAAAGAAGCGGATCTCGGAAACTATGAACAAGTGATCGACGGCATGGGGATGATTCTGACCCCTGGTTTTATCGATACCCATACGCATCTTGGCATTGATGAAGAAGGTATTGGTTGGGAGGGGGCCGACTTCAACGAAACGACCGAAGCACTCACTCCCCACCTTCGAGCCATTGACGGCATCAACCCGTTCGACCGTGGATTTTTTGATGCGGCAGAAGGTGGTGTGACAACTGCACAGGTGCTTCCCGGTAGTGCCAACGTTATAGGTGGAATCACCGCGATTGTAAAAGTGAAGCCCGGGTTTATCCTTGAAGACATCATCGTTCGTGAGCGTGCCGGGTTAAAGATGGCATTCGGCGAAAATCCGAAGAAATATCATGGTCAGCAGGGACGCACGCCCTCGACACGAATGGGCATTGCCGGAATGATCCGGGAACAATTGGTGCTGGCCGCTGAATATCTGAAAAATCCTTCCCCGAGAGATTTACGGAAGGAATCGCTTGGGGAAGTGCTGGAGCGTCGGATACCTGTCTGTGTTCATGCTCATCGGGCGGACGATATCATGACAGCCATACGAATTGCAGAAGAATTCGATCTTGACCTGCACCTGGAACACGTCACCGAAGGCCACCGGATTGTACCTGCATTGGTGAAATACAAGGATCGCTGCAAGTTTTCCATCGGACCGACACTTTCCGGGCGGAGTAAAGTCGAACTAAGCGGCATGTCATGGGATACGTATAGAGCCCTTGATGAACAGGGGATTTCTTTCTCTATCATCACCGATCATCCGGTCGTGCCGGTCAAGCAGCTGAAGACGTCCGTGAAGCTTGCGGTGGAAGCAGGCCTGGATGCGGATACAGCATTGGAGAGTGTAACGATCCGTGCTGCAGAAGTGCTTGGTCTGCAAGATCAAACCGGCAGTATCGAAGTCGGTAAGGATGCGGACCTCGTATTATGGGATAAGCACCCGGTGAAAGATGGCGGTACAGCTGTCCTGACGATGGCCGGTGGAGAAATCACCTATCAAACTCGTCAGCCTCTTTAGGCTGGCGGGTTTTTATTTTGTGGAATATTGTGGAATGCTTTCGTTTGCACAAATGACCTTAATGTTATACATTTGTGCAAAGGGGGTTGTCTATGGAAGAGAGAGAAGAGTTGAAGAAACTCTACCAAATAGCTCGGATGTACTATGAACAGGACATGACGCAGAGTCAAATTGCCAAAGAACTAGGAATCTACCGGACGACCATCAGTCGGATGTTGAAAAAAATCAGAGAGAAAGAAATTGTCCAGATTCGTATCAACTATGAGGCTTTCCACGATATTGCGGTAAGCGAACAGTTGAAAGAAAGGTTTGGTCTGAAGGAAGTCCTTCTCGTCCCTGACAAGGAAAATCAAACCAAGGATCAGAAGCGGAGAGCGATGGGGCAGGCATGTGCGAAATTTCTTGACCGAATCGTTCAAGCCGGTGATGTCGTCGGTTTCTCGTGGGGGACTTCCCTTGCTGCGGTGGCCGAAGAGTTGGAGCCTGAAAAACCGCAGGAAGAAGTTATTTGCGTTCCGTTAATCGGAGGACCTGACGGGAAGCTCGCAAGTCGTTATCACGCGAATACCATCGTTTACGAAGCTGCCCGTAAATGGAAGGGGGATTCGACATTGATCGATGTCCCTGCGATTGCGGGCAATGAGGAATTAAAATCGGCACTGGCCGCTTCCGGACATTTTCAGGAAGTAAAAGCTTTATGGGACCGGCTGACGATAGCGGTTGTTGGAATAGGATCACCTGCGATCAATCAAGGCGATAATTGGAAAGCTTTCTACGGTGGAACATTATCTGCAGAGATGGAAGAGGGAGAAGTCGCAGGAGATATTTGTTCCAATTTCTATGACAAAAGAGGGCGGATGATGGACACGGAACTCCTGCACCGGACGATCTCTATTGACCTGCAAGCTCTTCATAAAACGAGGTATTCCATCGGAGTAGCGGAATCGAATGAAAAAGTGGAAGCTATCAAGGCGGCCTTGACAGCAGGGCATCTCAACGTTCTTGTCACGACCGAAGAGACAGCGAAGGCATTGATACGAGAAGGGGAGTAAGCGAATGGATGTTAAGAAACAGTGTGCCGAAGAAGCTTTGACCTATATAGAAAACGGGATGACTGTCGGGCTGGGAGGTGGAAGCACGGTAAAGCATCTCGTCACCTTTCTGAAAGACAGTGGTCGTTCTGTAAAGGTCGTAACACCCTCCTGGGAAACGAAACAGCATTGTGTGAGCGAAGGTCTGCAGGTACTTCCGTTGTCCGACGTCCCCTCTATCGATATAGCTTTCGACGGCTGTGATCAAGTAGATCAGCAGCTGCATGCGCTTAAGAGCGGGGGCGGCATCCATACGGAAGAGAAGCTTGTCGCTTATATGGCAGATGAGTACGTGGTGCTTGTGGATGAGTCGAAGTTCGTTCCTTCGTTGACCTTCGAACATCCAGTGGTAGTGGAAGTACTCCCACAGGCTCTTCCTTACGTCCGCCGCAAATTGGAATCGTTCCCAGTGCTTCAGGCGAATATTCGGATGAGTGAAGATAAAGACGGGGCCGTCATAACGGAAAACGGGAACCTGCTGCTGGATGTCTACGTCGATCCGGATAAGGCAGATTCCGGTTTGGAAGGCCGGTTAAAAGGATTGACGGGTGTGATCGACACGTCCTTGTTCACCTCTGTTGTAACGAAAGCATTGGTGGCAGGACCGTCTGGGATAAGAGAGATCACTATAAAAGGAGAGAATTGAAATGGGACAAGTTAATTGGGGTATTGTCGGACCTGGAGGAATCGCTGGAGATTTCGCCAAAGCAATCAAAGCGGTGAATGGGCATATCTACGGTGTATGGGGAAGAAATATGGACAAAACCCGCCGATTCGCGGAACAAGAGGGCGTCGATCATGTCTATGAGAATACAGAGGATATGTACCGGGACGATCAAGTCGATGTCGTCTACATAGCGACACCGCACAGCATTCACTATTCTTACATCATGGATGCTTTGAAGAACGGCAAGCACGTTCTTTGTGAGAAGGCGATTACGATGAACGGCAGGCAGTTAAAAGCGATTGCGGAATTGGCAGAAGAGAAAGGATTGGTAGTAGCAGAAGCCATGACCATTTACCATATGCCGCTGTACAAGAAGCTCCGTGAAATGATCGAAGAAGGAAAAATCGGCAGGATCAATATGGTCAACGTGACGTTCGGAAGCTGTAAGGAAGATGATCCGGAAAACCGCTTCTTTAATCCGGATCTTGCCGGTGGGGGAATGCTTGATATCGGGACCTATGCTCTTTCCTTTACACGTTTCTTCCTCTCAGGGCAGCCGACGGAGCTGCATACTACGGTGAAGAAGCATGAGACAGGAGTAGACGAACAGTCTGGTATCGTCATGAAGAATGACCATGATGAGATGGCAGTCGTTTCCCTTGCGATGCGGGCAAAAATGCCGAAACGCGGCATTGTCGCCGGTGATGAAGGGTTTATTACGGTGGATAACTTCCCGAGAGCTGATAAAGCAACCATCACTTATACAGCCGACGGCTCTGTGGAAACAGTCGAAGCCGGAGTGGAAGCAGATGCGCTTCAATATGAAGTGGAGGCTATGAACGATTTGATCTTGAATAAAGGGGACAATTGGACGCTCGCTTTATCTCGAGAGGTTATGGATTTAATGGATGATGCCCGTCAACAGTGGAACCTAACGTACGATTTCGAATAAGCGGATCTTCCATGATCCATTCTATGTCTCGTTTTTCTGCAGGGGGATAACGGGGAAGTAAGGATGGAAGGGGAGATTGTAATGACAAGAGGAATCGACCATATAGGAATGACTGTGCCCAGTATAGAAGAGGCGACCGCCTTTTTCCAGGAAGCCTTTGGTGCCGAGGTCAGCTATGATGTGCAGCGCCCGGAACAAGAACCTATGGCAGGAGATGAAGTGGAGAAGCAGTTGGGACTGCCGGAGGGAACGTCCATTATTCATATGCGGTTATTGAGAATTGGCGACGGTCCTACGTTTGAGCTTTTTGAGCTGGGAACCGAACCGGATAAGGAACCATTGCGTATTTCAGATATAGGCATCCACCATTTCGCCTTCTATGTAGATAATATCGAACAAGCTTCTGAACGTTTTGAAGCGGCTGGAGGTTCTCTACTGTCCCCGCCTCATTCGTTGGATGATGAAGAGGACGGACCTCATAATGCAGGAGTGTATGGGAAAACGCCCTGGGGGAGCTTGGTCGAATTGATCAAGTATCCGGACGGGGTGGATTATCCAAAAGGAAGTGAAGCACCGCGCTGGACGCCGCCGAAAAACTAAAGAGAATGAAACAGGCGTGTATATTATTTAAAGAAGAAGCTCACTCCCCGCAGTAGGGAGTGAGCTTCTTTGTTTATGAAAAATCCTGTGCTGTCATACAGCTGACACATTCCGGTTTTATAGTAAGCGTATCAGAAAAAATCTTACGGAATGAGGGATACAAATGGGTGAAAAAAAGCAGTCACTATTTAAAGTAATCGGGTTATCACTATCCGCAGGTGTGCTTGGATCTGCGCTTACATTAGGAATTACGTCGTACGGGGATCAAGCACAGGATAATGGCAAAGATGCTGTAGTGGAAAGTGCGACGCAGGAGGCGTCCGATGTAGATGTGTCGACAATAGCTTCGGATTCCGGTAAATCCACGGCGGACATTGCGGAAGCAGCTTCGGATGCAATCGTCGGCGTCGTCAATATGACAACACAGCAAAGCCCGTTCCAGGCATCAGCAGAAACGACGGAAAAAGGAACAGGCTCCGGGGTCATCTATAAAGTGACGGATGATGCTGCCTATATCGTTACAAACAACCACGTGGTGGAGGGAGCGTCCGAATTGAAAATCTCCTTGAATGACGGCAGCGAAGTAGATGCCGAAGTAATCGGGACCGACGCTTTGACAGACATTGCGGTGCTGAAAATTGATGGAGACTATGATATTAAACCGCTTGCCTTCGGAGATTCAGATAATGTCCGGGCCGGTGATGAAGTCATTGCCATCGGTAACCCACTGGGACTCGACTTATCAAGAACCGTGACACAAGGAATTATCAGTGCCAAGAGTCGTACGATCACTACTTCCACGTCTGCCGGAGAGTGGGATCTTGACGTCATTCAGACCGACGCAGCCATTAACCCTGGAAACAGCGGTGGTGCATTGATCAACTCTGCAGGCCAACTTATTGGAATCAACAGTCTGAAAATCGCCAGTGAAGAAGCGGAGGGCTTAGGGTTTGCCATCCCTAGTAATGATGTGAAGGATCTGATCGATGACATTACAGATGATGGAAAGGTTGACCGCCCATATCTAGGTGTAGGGGTAGTGAGCATCGACCAAGTGCCTGCCTATTACACGCAGACACTGCCGGAAGATGTGAAAGAAGGGGTCATCATCGGTTCCATTGATGAAATGTCTGCTGCCGCAAAAGCAGGTTTGAAAGAAGAGGATGTCATCGTTTCGATTGATGATCAGCAGGTGACAAGCTCCAGTGATCTCCGTAAATATCTGTACACCGATCACAAAGCAGGAGATAAAGTGTCTGTGAAATACTATCGTGACGGCCAAGCGCAGACGGTACAGGTCATCCTGTCTTCGCAGGAAGAATCATAAGGGAGATATGTAATGAATAAAAAGGTTATGTTCGGAGGGATAGGAGCGCTGGTTGTTGTGGCGCTCTGTATCCTGCTCAGTGTGAATGTCGGGGCCAAACAGGAAGCTGTTGCCACAGTAGATGGAGAAGAGATTTCCAAAGATGATTTATATGAGTTGCTCGTCAGTCAATATGGAGACGACGCCCTTGATTCATTAGTAACAAGTAAAATAGTGGAGATGGAAGCAGAGAAGAATGATATCCAAGTGGATCAGGACAAGATGAAGGAAGAAATGGAGACGTATTACGATCAATATGGCAGCAAGGATGACTTCCTGAGCGCCTCAATGAAAACGGGGTGTCCCTGGAGGATTTTCAAGCGGATTTGGAAGAATACCTGACGCTTGAGAAACTATTAAAAGACAGGGTCTCCATTACGGATGAAGAGAAGGAAACTTATTTTGAAGAGAATAAAGATAGTTTTAATCAGCCGGAGCAAGTGACGGCAAGGCATATTCTCACGGAAACGAAAGAAGAGGCACAAACGGTTCTAGATAAATATAATGACGGAGAGAAATTTGCTGATTTGGCAGAAGAGTATTCGACGGATGAGGCAACGAAAGATTCCGGCGGGGATCTCGGGACGTTTGGAAAAGGGGAAATGGTGGATGCATTTGACGATGCCGCCTTCTCCATGGAAGCAGGGGAAGTGAGCGACCCTGTGGAAACGGAATATGGGTTTCACATTATTGAAGTAACCGATCATACGGATGCCGAAGAAGCGACATATGAAGACGTAAAAGAAGAGGTTACGGACGCGTTATATGACTCTAAAGTTAATGAAGAATACACCTCCTGGCTTGATGAAAAGATGGAGGAATATGAAATAAAGAACAATCTTTAAGAGCAATAGAGAGACCGCCCACAGGGTGGTCTTTTCTTGAATTATTTTATGCGGTCCTTCAAGTAAGAGGGTCGGACACCTTCTTTCCTTACCGCTTATGTTATTCTGAAACTAGATTTCAACTGGAGAAGGTGAAGATACCGTGAGTAAGATCATGATTGTAGAAGATGAAATGCCGATCAGCCAGGTGTTGAAGGCATATCTGAAGAAAGCAGGATTTGAGACTATACAGGTGTTTCGGGGAGACGAGGTCCTTGATACCTTTCAGAGTGCTTCGCCGGACCTGGTAATCCTGGATGTCATGCTGCCCGGGAAGAATGGCTGGGATTTATTGACTGATATTCGTAAGGAAAGCGAATGCCCTGTTATTATGTTGACGGCTCTCAGTGAAGTGGATGACCGGCTTGCAGGACTCAATCACGGGGCGGACGACTATATTGCCAAACCATTCGTCGGAGATGAGGTGGTGGCGCGTGTCAAAGCAGTTTTGAGACGGGCTGGAACGCAGACATCGCCTGTAAAGAGGTTCGGTAAGTTGGAGGTCGACATCATCGGTCATCGAGTGAAGGTGGATGGGGAAGAAGTGACGCTGACACCAAGGGATCTTTCTTTAGTCACTTTTCTTGCGGAGCACCCTAATCAGACATTTACACGAGACCAGCTTATAGAGAAAGTGTGGGGATGGGAGTACGAGGGTAGTGACCGTGCCGTCGATGTCAGTATCAAGCGCATCCGTCATGCTTTGAAGAGCTGGCCTTCTTCGGAAGGGGAAATACGCACGCTGCGCGGGTTAGGATATCAGCTCAGTGTTTACTGAAAAGAAAGTGCCGTTACAGCGTTATTGGACGACCAGGTATGTGTGGACGCTTGTTATCGGATTATTCGTAATCGGGATCATATCGGTCGCCTGGATCCGCCATCAGACGATGGATAATCGCCTGAGTATGATGCAATTCGTTGCCGAACAGACGGCCGGCCGCCTGGTGAATGATGGACAGGTCCAGCCGCAGGAAGAGGAAGACGTCGTCATTCAAGGCAGGGAAGACTTCATGAACATGGACAGCCGGCCTGATTTGTACGTCGTTGATCAGCAGGGTACGATCCTGTTCCAGGACCGGCCCAGAGGTCAGAGGCTTCCACAGCGCTTTGCCGTCGACCTTCTTGATGAAGAGCAGACTATTCAAAAACTGGACACCAGCTCCGGGTTGTTTTACATGGTTTCCAAACCTGTCGAAATTAACGATGCCACCGTCGGATGGGTCATTCTTCTGGAATCGAAGGAGAACTTGACGAAGGTCGATCAGGAGTATTGGCAGTTGTTTTTCATCCTCGTTTGTCTTGCGCTGCTGGGCTGGCTGGCTATCTACTTCTTGTCGAAGCGGCTGTCTAAGCCTATTCAGGAAGTTGCTCAGGCAGCGAGAGAAGTAGAGGCAGGAAATTACGGATTCCATATTGATGATGAGCGGGTGAAAGAAGCGGAAATTTACGACCTTATTCAGTCTTTCCAGGAGATGTCCGGGAAACTGCAGCATCTGGAAGAGCTCCGTAGTCAGCTGCTTGCCGGAGTTACCCATGAATTGAAGACACCGGTGACGTCGATCAGCGGCATGCTGCGAGCCGTTCAGGATGGGATTGTTGAGGAAGAGGAAGCGGAAGACTTCATAAGGGTCTCGTTGAAGGAGACAGAGAAGCTGGAGCGGATGGTCCTCGATCTGTTATCGTTCAACACGTTTGCAGCCAATTCCGTTCCTCTAACGAAGGAAATCCAGTCCGTCAATCGTACGGTTAAGGAATCGGTCCATCATTGGGAAGTAGGTCAGGAGAAGGACAACCTTACCATCTCCGTGGATCTTCTTTCTGAAGATGTAGACATACCCATGGATTCTATGCGGTTCCAACAAATTATTACGAATCTGCTCAACAACGCCTCTCATGCGATAGAGGGAAAAGGAGACATCTATATCCGCATGGATCAGCGGGAACAATGGATCTATATTGATGTCGAGGATACAGGTGGTGGAATCAAAGAAGAAGAAAGAGACTTCATCTTTGAGCGGTTTTACAGGGGAGAAGAGAAGAAGTATAAAACCGGTGGCCTCGGTCTCGGTCTCCCGTTTAGTAAAATGATCGCCCAGTCTCTTGGGGGAGATCTTGTCCTGTTTGATAGTTCTTCCGCGGGAACGACCTTCCGTATCCAATTACCCATACACTAGACCCCTTCCATCAGAAGGGGTTTTTTAATAATGAATTTTTATCTTGATTTCAAGATAAATGAGATGTATAATTCTTTTTGTAGGACATATCTCAGTTTCGAGATTTCAAGAAGGGAAGATTCCAATGGGATTTCTAAATAAACTATTCGGTAAGCAAAAGGAGATGGAAGAGATGGCAAATGTAAAATTAGCTGTTGTTTTTTATAGTATGGGTGGTACGAATTATCAGATGGCGAAATGGGCGAAAGAAGCAGCGGAAGAAGCAGGAGCGGAGGTAAGGCTTGTTAAAGTAGAGGAATTAGCACCTGCTTCTGTTATCGAGGCGAATGATGCTTGGAAAGCGACCGTAAATGCGACGAAAGACGTTCCGACTGCAAGCTCCGATGATATTGAGTGGGCAGATGCCTTGATTTTCAGTGTGCCGACACGATTCGGAAACATGCCTGCTCAAATGAAGCAGTTCCTTGATACGCAGGGCGGTCTTTGGGCTTCAGGAAAAACAGTCAACAAAGTTGTCAGCGGTATGACTTCTGCTCAAAACCCACATGGTGGTCAGGAAGCTACCCTGTTGTCTCTTTACACGTCCATGATGCACTGGGGCGCCATTATCGCTTCTCCTGGTTATACAGATCCTGTTCTGTTCGGCGCAGGAGGCAACCCTTATGGTACGAGCGTGACCGTAGATCAGGAAGGCAAGATGGTGGAAGATGTTCAGGCAGCTGTCAAACATCAGACGAAACGGACCATCTCCGTAGCTGAATGGGTCAAGCAAGGTAATAAATAATAAAAGATCTCTATATCAAAAAGCCCCTGTTTCCTTG